>DAOQBX010000043.1:0-8572 GCA_035340155.1 Anaerolineales bacterium
CTATATTACAACGGCCCCTGGGAACAGTTCTCGGTCGGGCCGTACTTTTATGCCGACCGTTCACCCGACGAGATCAAGCACTTGGCCATCATCGGCCTCGCAGCCGGGACCGCAGCACGGCAGGCCACCATCATCTACGGCGACGATCTCGCCATTGACGGCTATGAACTCGATGACCAGATCGTGGAAGTGGGTCGCAATTATTTCCACATGGACATGCCCAACCTGAACGTCATCCTCGGCGACGGCAGACTCAACCTCGACCGCAGCCCGGTTAAATATGACATCATCGCCATTGACGCATACCGTCCGCCATACATCCCACCGCACATGACCACGCTGGAATTCTTCCAGATCTGCGCTTCGCGCCTCGCCGAAAACGGAGTGCTGACCCTGAACGTGGGTTCCGTCCCCGGCGACCGCCGACTCATTGATGGCCTCTCCACCACCATGGCGCAGATCTTCCCCTCCATCCACATCATGGACATCCCCGGCACCTTGAATTCGATGATCTTCGCGACCATGCAGCCTACTCGCGCGGAGGATTTCTCTGCGAACATGATTCGCCTCGCGCAGGACCCGAATTTGAATCCATTGCTGGTTACCACCATGTCATCCACGTTCGCCAATATGAAACCCGGTTACGAGACCACCACCGTCTTTACCGATGACCTCGCCCCCATCGAATGGATCGTCAACGACATGGTGGTCAGTTTTGTCCTCAAAGGCGGCCTGGACTTTTTACAGTGATCCAAACTACAACTTCTGAAGAAGTTACAACCATAACCCCATGAAACTTACAACTCTTCTTTCCTATCTTATCTCCCTCCTTACGCCCATTGCCTTGATCGGGCTGGCGCTGCGCATCCTGCTCTCCCCCATTTATTACACCATCGAATACAGCATGCCATACTTCCCACCGGACGAGTACGGCTTTACCAAGGCGGACCGCATGCAGTGGGCTCCCTATGCCGTGACTTACTTAGTCAACAACGCAGATGTTTCCTATCTTGGTGATCTGAAACTTGACGATGGCACACCACTGTACAACGAGCGCGAACTCAGCCACATGGCAGATGTGAAGAACGTGGTGCAAGGCGCGCTGCGAGTCTGGTACTTCACCATTGTGGTGATGGGCTTTGCCGCGGTCTTTGCCTGGCAGGGCGGCTGGGGAATGGATTATCTCGAGGGCCTGCGCCGCGGCGGCTGGTGGATGATCGGGCTGGCGCTCACCCTGGGTGCCATCGCCGGGGCGGGTATTCTGCTTAACCCGGATATCTTCTGGGCTTTCTTCACCTGGTTCCACAGCCTGTTCTTCGAAGGTGACTCGTGGCTCTTCTATTATTCCGACACCCTCATCCGTCTCTTCCCTATTCGCTTCTGGCAGGATGCCTTCCTGGCCGCCGCAGTCCTCGCATTGGGCGGCGGGCTCGCGCTGGCGCTGGGGATCAAGATCAAAAATTAAACATGCACGCCCCGCTGAACAACGCTTCGATCCAAGAGATCTTTGGAACATCACGCAAGGACCTGGTCGCACAGATCGACCGGCATACGCTGAAGGTTCAGGCCTGGCTTTCTTCGCGCAGCCCGCAGGCCAAACGCTTCGAAGGCAAAGGGATCCGAGCCTCATCCACCGGATTCAAAATTCCACTCCTCAACCTCGCGCTGGGATGCAACTTCCCTTCCGACGCCTCGGAACAGGATATCAAAGAAGAAATTCAGTCGGTCAAAGAATTCTTCGCAGATCGCCAGGTTCCATGGTATTGGTGGATGAACACAAATCCGTCACCTCGTAATATTCGCGCTGTGCTGGAGGATCTTGGCTTTGAATATAATGACCCTCCGCTTCCTGCCATGGCCGCGGTTTTATCCACAGACCTGAGCCTTCCGCCGCACCCGGAGAAAATCCATGTCTGGCAGGCAGGGTCGGTGGATGACCTTCGAGCGGCGAGCAAGATCCGCAGGGTCGCCTTCCGCTTTCGGGAGGGTGAAGCGCTTTCCTACTTCGAAGATATGGCCACAGATTGGTTGAACGATCCCGACGTAAAATTGTTTCTGGCGGGAGAGACGGAATCCGAACCGGTTTCCATTGGCGTGTTGATCAACTGCGCAGGAATTCCCGGCGTGTATGTGATGGCAACCCTGCCCGAACATCACCGCAAGGGCTACGGGAAGGCGATCCTCGCGCGCATCATGAACGAAGCCACGCAGCAGGGGCATAAAATTCTCGCGCTTACGGCCAGCGAGGCCGGGTTTGGGTTATATTCCCAATTTGGCTTTCATCACATTTTTGGGTTCGATTTCTATACCCTCAAACCCTGAGAGCCGCGCCAACAAAGCCGGGCCGGGGTTATTCCACTTGATGTATAATCTCAAACAGGAGACATTAAATGTCGTTCACATTATCATTGGAAAACAAAGTAGCCCTCGTCACCGGCGGCTCACGCGGCATCGGGCGCGCCATTGCGCTCGGCTTTGCAGAACGCGGCGCAGCCGTGGTGGTCAACTACAATAAATCACCCGAAGCCGCCGAGGAAGTGGTTCAGCAGATCCAGGCAGCGGGCGGGAAGGCCGCCGCCTTTCAAGCGGACGTATCCGATTTTAAACAGGCCGAAGCGCTGGTCAAATTCACCATCGAGACCTTCGGTGATCTGAGCATTCTCGTCAACAATGCAGGCATCACCCGCGACCAACTCATCATGATGATGCCCGAAAGCGATTGGGATGCCGTCATCAACACCAACCTGAAGAGCACATTCAACTGTTCGAAGGCGGCCGTCAAACACATGATGCGCAAACGCACGGGACGCATCATCAACATCGCCTCTGTCGCGGGGCAGATGGGCAACCCCGGGCAGACGAACTACTCCGCCTCCAAGGGCGGTCAGATCGCCTTCACCAAGGCGCTGGCTCGTGAGGTAGCCGCCCGCAATGTGACCGTCAACGCCATTGCGCCGGGTTTTGTGGATACCGAGATCCTTGACGCCATGACCCCTGAAACCCTCGATGCCGCGCTCAAGTTGGTGCCGCTTGGCCGCAAGGGTAAGCCCGAAGAGATCGCATTCACCGCCGCATTCCTCGCCTCTGATGGGGCCGCCTACGTCACCGGTCAGGTGCTCGGCGTGGATGGCGGCATGGCCATGATGTAAGGAGCAGACATGGAAGACAACACTCAAGGCAAGACCACCGTATCCCCCGAAGTATTGACCACCATCGCCCGCCTCTCCGCGTTGGAAGTGCCCGGAGTCAGCCGCTTCGCCGCTGTCGCCGGGGGCGTGAATCGTTTCTTCCGCCGCGGCGCGAACGAAGGCGTGCGCATCGAAGTGGAAGAGAACACCGTCCTGGCCGACCTGTACCTGGTGCTCAAAGAAAACGTCAATATCCGCGAAGTCAGCCGTAACATTCAGCACAACGTAACGCGGGCCATTCATGAGATGGTCGGCATGGAAGTCAGCGAAGTCAACATCCACATTGAAGATATCGACTTCGAGGAATCAGAGGCCTAGCAGTGAAACCCCGCACCAGAGCGCGCTCCATCGCTCTGCAAGTTTTGTATGAGACCGACCTTTCGACCCACCCGCCGGGCGACGTGCTGCAAACGCGCCTGGAGGAGATTGAACTGGCCGCTGACCTCGCCGAATTTGCCCGCAGCATCATCTTCGGCGTACTGCCACTTCGGCGTGACCTCGACCATATGATCGAAAAATACGCGCCAGAATGGCCGCTCGATCAGATCGCCGCCATCGACCGCAACATCCTGCGCATTGCCTGCTGGGAATTCGCCATCTCGCGCGAGACCCCGGTCAAGGTGGCCATCAACGAAGCAGTGGAACTCGCCAAACTGTACGGCTCCGAATCCACTGCGCGCTTTGTTAACGGAGTGCTCGGCACACTGGTCGAGCATCAGGATGAAATCCTGAAACTTTTAAAAGACAGGGTCTCGCAAGGGACCAATATGGAATCTTAGTCATGGAAATTTTAGGCGTTGGAATGCCGGAGCTGGTCTTCGTATTGATCATTGCGATCCTCCTGCTCGGGCCAAAGGATATGGAAAAAGCCGGGCGGACCATCGGCAAATGGCTGCGGGCTGTGGTCACTTCCGACGGCTGGAAGATCTTCCAGCAGACCTCGCGTGAACTGCGCACCCTGCCAAACAAACTGATGCGGGAAGCCAACGATGAACTGAACCAGATCGGCAGGGATTTGAACAGCGCTTCAAAACCGACCCCGCAGCGGCCCGGCCCACCCAACATGCCTTCACGCTCTCAGCCTTTCCCGGAGACTCCCCCGGTGGTGAAAGACAAAAAAGCCGAACAACCCAATACGGAACACTCCGAACCCGAAAGCGACCCCAACCCCGATGCGTAGATTTTTTCTCGGCTTGTGGCGAATCATCACCTTTCCCTTCCGCCTCGTTTTCAACATCATAGCCTTCCCCTTCCGGGCGATCCGCCGGTTCCATGGATTCCTCAACACCGAGCCGGACGAACGCCCCATTGCAGATGTGTTCGTGGACCTGGTTGCCAGCCAGGATACGCGCGAGTTACTCTGGGAACAGGTCATTGCCCTGCGCGCGCACATCATCCGCTCGGTCAGTGTGTTGGCAGTGGCGGTCATTGCAGCATTTTGGGTGGCCGAACCGGTCATGGAATTTCTCACCCGTCCTGTGGGCGGGGTGGAAAAACTACAAGCCATTCAAGTAACTGAAGAGATCGGCGTGTTCATGCGGGTGGCCATGGCCATCGGCATCGCGATCTCCCTGCCGTATATCGCGCTGGAGTTATGGATATTCGCTGCGCCAGGGTTGAGACCGCGTGAGAAGAAGCTGGGACTGGTCGGCATTCCGCTCGCCGCGCTTTTGTTCCTGACCGGTATGACCTTCACGTTCTATATGTTGATCCCCGCCGCCCTGCCCTTCCTGGCCGGGTTCACGAAGATCTCCCAGTTCTGGACCGCCAACGAGTATTTTGCCTTTGTCACCGGATTGATGCTCTGGATCGGCCTGTTCTTTGAATTTCCATTGGTCATTTATGTGCTTACATCCATCGGCCTCATCCAGCCGCAGATCCTCGCTCAGCAGTGGAGGCTGGCCGTGGTCATCATCGCCCTGCTGGCCGCCGCCATCACCCCCACAGTAGACCCGGTCAATATGGGACTGGTAATGGTCCCGATGATCTTGTTATATTTCATCAGCATCGGCCTGAGTTATCTCGCCTACGCCGGGCGCAAGCAGGAGGCCGCCAAGGCTGAAGAAAGTTTCAGTGATGAAGGAGCAGGCTAAGGCTTAGAGACGAAGCGCGCTTTTTCATCCTAGGAGAAGAGAGAGAATGACCATTGGGAAATCCTTTTTGATTCGCCGCATCCTGACTGCGGCATTTATCCTTGTTCTGGCGGGTCAGGGCTGCACCCTGACCTTGCTCGAAAATCCATTCGGCGGAGCAACCGCCACACCCGCGCCGAACGGGGGCAACACAACGGCATCTCCTACGCCCTACCCAGTGGCGCAGACCACCTTCGTTGTGACCTTGCCGGAACCGCTGCAGGCCACCGAAACGCTGGTCATTTCGGTGCTGGATGAAGTGACCGGGCTTTCCATCAACGCCACGCAATACCCAATGAGCCCGCGCGATTCTCTGACCTACACGGCCACACTCCCCCTGACATATAACTCGGTCATCAAATATCATTATATCCGTCGCGGCGTTTCGCAGGTGAGCGAGGATACCAGTTTTGGGGCGGCGATCCGTTACCGCATGCTGTATGTGGCCGGCCCCGGTGAAGTGGTAGACATCCTCGGAGACTGGAGCGACAAGACCTACTCCCGTCCGACAGGCACCATCCTCGGGCAGGTCTATAACGCAGACACAGGCTCGCCCATCCCGAACATGCTGGTAACGGCGGGCGGCGTGCAGCACATCACCGACTCGATGGGGCGCTTTGAACTCAACGGCCTGCCAACCGGCACGCAGCAACTCGTCACATACAGCCTGGATGGAATGTACACACCGTTCCAACAGGGCGCGGTGGTCGCAGACGGCACGACCACCATTGTGGATATCCGCGTCAAACCAGCGCGATTGGTCAATGTGACCTTTATGGTCTCGATCCCGCAGGATACGGTCCCGGGTGTGCCTGTGCGCATGGCGGGGAACATCCTGCAACTTGGCAACACTTTTGCAGACCTGCTCGGCGGGGTCAGCACGGTGGCAGACCGCATGCCGATCTTAAACCTTCAACCGGATGGAAGGTATGCGATCACTCTCGGACTTCCGGTTGGTGCGTACATCCAATATAAATACACCCTCGGCGACGGCTTCTGGAATGCGGAACACAAGACCAGCGGCGAATGGATACTGCGTGATTTCATCGTGCCTGAGCAGGATGTCATTATGGAAGATACAGTTGCCACCTGGCTGGCGACAAATGAATCAGGGCCGATCCTGTTCGAGACCACCGTCCCATCGGTCACACCGCCGGGAGATATCGTCTACATCCAATTCAATGCCTTCTCTTGGATGGAACCGATCCCAATGTGGCCGCTTGGCAACAATCGCTGGGCATACAAACTTTACGGCCCGCTGAACTTCCTCGGCACCTTTGCCTATCGGTATTGCCGCAACGGTCAATGCGGCAGCGCGGATGACAGCCAGACGGTGGGGCCAGCCCCAACCGGCAGGCAGGCGGGCACCAGCATCCTCGGGCAGGATATACAGGATTCGGTCAACACCTGGCGCTGGTTCGTAAACCCCGAGCCGCTTTCCCTGGTCGGTGCGACCATCGCTCCACGCCCCAATGGTTTTGTGGCCGGGATCGAATATCAGGCCACCTATCGCCCGAACTTTTCGTACTATGCGCCGCAATCATTTGCCAACACCAAGGCGTTGGGTTCGAACCTGGCCGTCCTCACCCCCAGCTGGACCTTTATCAACGCATCCCCGTTGCGTTTTGCCACACAGCCGGGCAGCGATCCGCTTTGGATCGACTCGGCCATCATGATCTCACAGGCGAAAGCCTTGGGAATGAACGTAGCGCTTTTCCCCACACCCCATTTCCCTGGTATTTCCAATGAAACGACCAACCTTATCAGCAGGGACTTTTGGATGAATGCCCCGCGAGATGCGCAATGGTGGCAGACCTGGTTCACACGGTACCGCGCCTTTGCGGTGAATTACGCCGACCTTGCAGCGCAGACCGGGGTCTCCACCCTGATCCTGGGCGGTGACTGGGTCGGGCCCGCCTTGCCCGGCGGAACACTGTCAGACGGCACCGCATCCAACGTTCCAGCGGATGCGGAAACGCAGTGGAAGGCCATCATCCAGGACGTGCGCGGACATTTCAAAGGTCAGATCCTGTGGGCCATGCCATATACCAAATCCAACGTACAAACGCCGGTCAACTTCCTGCGCGATATGGATGGCATCTACCTGCTCTGGTCGGTACCGCTGGCGACAGGCCAGACCGCGACCAAGACAGACTACGCCAACGAAGCCGGGCGTTTGCTCGACAATGAAGTTGCCCCGCTCTCATCCCTGCTTGGGAAGCCTGTGGTGCTGGCGGTTTCCTATCCCTCTGCCGTAGGCGCAGTCAATGGATGTGTTCCCAACGGCGGCGGAGGCTGCGCCGATTTTACGGAACTCTCCCAGCCCAACCCGGATAACGCCTCTGTCAATTTGAGCCTGCAAACCCAGGCCGATGCCTACGAAGCCATGCTCACTGCAATTAATGCACGGCCGTGGGTGGCCGGTTTTGTCAGCCGGGGATATTTCCCGCCGGTGGCATTGCAGGATAAATCCACCTCGGTGCATAGCAAACCGACGGCTGATCTCTTATGGTATTGGTTTCCAAGATTATTGGGAACGGTCCAGTAAAACTCAAAGGACGGCTATAAAACCAACTGGCTACCCAATGCCGTAAAGCAATCGCTCGATCCGATCTTTTTCTTTCCTCTTTCTTCTGCGATCAAGAAAGAGGAAAGTTTTTTAATTTCCCAAATCTATTAACTCACGGCATAAGAAAAAGGCCGGGCATCTGCCCGGCCTTTTTCTTATTTGGCATGCTGCGCTTCGCGCCGCGCCTTCAACCACTCAAAGACCATCGGCAGGACTGAGATCAGGATGATGGCAATGATCACAAATTCGAAATTCTTTTTCACGAATTCGAGATTGCCGAAGAAATAACCAAGCAGCGTGAAGATCGTGACCCATGTAATGCCGCCGACAATGTTATAGGTGGCAAAATAGGAATAAGACATTTTGCCGATACCCGCCACAAAGGGCGCGAAGGTGCGGACAATGGGGACAAAACGCGCAAGGAAGATGGCTTTGCCACCGTGCTTCTCAAAGAAGGCGTGGGTCTTGTCGAGATATTCGCGCTTGACCCATTTGACATTGTAGGCGCGGTCTCCAAGATAATGGCCAATGGAATAATTGACCGCGTCACCCACCACGGCAGCAACCGCCAGCAGCCCCACAATGAACCAGACGTTCAGGGACCCCAAAGCCGCAAAGGTGCCTGCCGCAAAGAGCAGGGAGTCGCCGGGCAGGAAGGGCATCACCACCAGGCCAGTCTCCAC
>DAOQBX010000044.1:0-8487 GCA_035340155.1 Anaerolineales bacterium
CCGTTGCTGATGCTGCGCTGTAATTCATAGTGATCCACAATGCCGGTGGCGCTGGCGGTCCAGCTGATGGTGAGCGGGATGTTCGTGGTCGAGATCACAGATCCATTGACGATGGCCTGGTTCGGCACGCCCGGGGCTCCAGGGGCGGAGTTGTCGGTGCCGGTGCCGGTCAACGGAACGGTTTGGAAGGTGGTATTGGCGGCGTTGTCCATGAAGCTCAGGCTGGCGCTACGGGTACCCAGAGCGGCCGGTGAGAACGTGAGCGATACGGTGCAGCTCGCTCCGGCGGCCAGTGAAGAACCGCAGCTGTTGGCTGTGATGTTGAAATCAGTCGGGTTGGCGCCTGCCAAGTAGATCTTGTTGATGGTCATGGCGGCGGTGCTGACGTTGTTCAGAGTCACTGTGCGCACAGCGCTGGTGGTAGCCGGAACAGCCGACTGGTTTCCAAAGTTCACGTTGGTCGGGTTGAAGCTGGCCTGCGGGCGATTGGGTTCAGCCGGAGTGTTACAGAAACCAGCAGAGGGGCCGCCATCGGTTCCAGGACCGTTTTCAAAGATCGTGGATTCGTTGCCAACCAGGGGCGCGCGTCCAAGCCACAAGCCGCGGGATTCAGCACCCAGAGCCTTGGTCACATCTGCGGCGCTCAAGTTGGTGTAGGTGGCTGTCCAATTCGCGGTCGAACCATCGTAAGCAAGGAGGCCATCGCCAGTGCCGCCGGAATCGGCGCGCAGCAGGCGGCGTCCATTATCGAAGGATGCAGCGGTACCCACGATCAGGCGGCTTTCGATCTGGCCGATCGGCAGGCGGTTGCCGTTCTCATCCACGGCCACGCCGCGGACAATGACCGTATTGGCGTTGACCTGGATGGGGCGTTCAGCGCTCACACCCACGACCACGGTCTGGTCTGGCACACCCGCGGCATTGGTCACACGGATGATGTCACCGGGGCGGATATCGGGTGTGGAGATTGCCCAACATGCGCCGCTGACACCGGGGTGGTTGATCTCGGCCAGGCCGGTTATCGTGTCAGGGATTACAGGGTCGGAGTGGAAGACTTCGACACCATTGCGGATGAGGGTCACAACCAACGGACCTTCATTAAGGTAGCCATCGCTGGATACGAAATCGCGGGCCGGGAAGGGGATGATGCTGTGCGGCGCGGTCGGAGGATCGTTGGCCACAGCGCCGGTTGCAGCGGCTGATTGGGCCGAACGGTTTCCGGCGGAGTCAGATGCGTCCACGGTGTAGCTGTAGGTGCCAGCCGGGCGGTTGTTATCCGCATAGCTGAGGGTCGAACCGTTGACGGTGATGAGTGCCACTCCGTTGCGATAAAGGGTGTAACCTGTCACGCCGACATTATCGGTGGAGGCGGACCAGCTGATGACCATATCGCGGGCGCGTACGTTCGGCACGCTGACCGTAACGCCAGTGGGGATGCTGGGTGCTTCGAGGTCGGCGCTGGAGACGATATCAGCGACAACCGCCGTAGTATGAGCCGAGCGGTTCCCGGCGGCGTCGGCGGCATCCACAGTGTAGCTGTAGCTGCCAAGGGCCAATCCACTATCGGTAAAGGTGGTACCGCTGGTGACGGTGGCGATCAAAGTTCCGCCGCGGTATACGCCATATTCGGTCACTGCAATATCATCGGTGGAGACGGACCAGTTGAGGACAACCGAGTCGACGCCAGCGAGGGCGGTCAGGTTGGCGGGAACAGAGGGCGCGGTCACATCCGGCATGGTCACGTTGACAGGGGCCGAGAAACCGGAGAGGTTGCCATAGCGTTGGCCGAGGCCGTTTGAAATCTGCTCGACGATCGAGGCTCCCGCACCGCGGGCGGATGCGGAGTCGAAGGCTTGCACGGTATAGACGTGGCTTCCCGGTCCAACGTTCGTATCCAGGTAGCTCAGGGTTGCAGCGCCCACATAATGCAGGGGTTCGCCGTCGCGGTTGACCAAATATCCGTACACCGCGGTGTCATCGGTTGCCGCGCTCCAATTCAATTGGACGGTGCGGGTGGCGCCGTTGGGTGTGGCGCTCAGAGAGGGAGTGCTGGGCGCGGTGACATCTGCGGCTTCCAGCGGGGAGGTACAGAACGCCGGGGAAGGACCAGGAGGATCGAGCAAGCCCACTTCGAATAAGGTGATCTCAATGCCAGCCAGCGGATCGCGGCCGAGCCAGAGCACGCGCGATTCGACGCTCAGGGCAAGGTTGACATCATGCTGGTCGAGACCGGTATAGGTTGCGGTCCATTTGGTGCCGGTCGGGTTGTTGACCGTGTCGTATGAGATGGTGCCATCACCGGGTGCGCGCAGGGTGCGGCGTCCGTTAATGTTGAAAGGATCCTTGCTCGATGCGACCATGCGTTGTTCCAACTGGTCGATCGGGAGCGGGTTGCCATCCGCATCCTGGGCAGTACCGTAAATCTGGACGGTATCGGGACTGGTCTGAACGGCTTTGTTGGCAGTCACATTCGATACAGTGACCTGGTCAACAGAGCGCGGAACGGTGGAACTTTCGGGGCCAAAGGCGAGGGTGCGCACGATGTCGCCCGCGCGGAGTTCGGGAGTCACACCGGCCCAGCAGTAACCGCCGGGGTGGTTGACCTCAACCAAGCCATCGATCGGGAAGACGCCATCGACTGAGGAGACGATAAAGCCGTTACGGATAACCTGTACGGTCACCTGCTCATCGGGCTGGTAATTTTCGGCGGAGATAAAATCGCGCGAGGGGAAGACCAGAATGGCACGTCCATCTGCCGGGGGCTCGTTGGCTGTTCCGATTGCGATCTGGCCGATGGTAATGGCATTAGCGGGGGGGGCAGATTGCGCCGAGCGATTGCCGACTTCATCCGCGGCATCGACAGTGTAATCATACGTGCCGGCAGGGACGTTGTAATCCACATAGGTGGTGGGAGCGGGAGCGGAGCCATCCGCATTTTGAACATTGGCGATGGCCACACCGTTGCGGTAAATGCCGTAGGCTGTAACGCCGACGTTATCGGTGGAAGCATCCCAGCTCAATGTGACCGTGTTGGGCGTGCCGTTTGTGGTGGCAGTCAGATTCTGGGGAATGGAGGGGGGCACCAGCTCACTGCCGGGAGGAGGAGGCAGCACTTCCAGGGGAGCAGTACAAGGCGCTGCCGGACCTGCGGCGATGCCTGCACCAATTTCAAAGATGGTGGATTCCACGCCCGCAGCCGGGTTGATTCCCAGCCAATGGATGCGCGATTCCGCGGCCAGGGCGCGGGTGACGTCATCGGGCAGAAGGTTATCGTAAGTCGCTGTCCAATTGATGCCGGAAGGATTGTCGACCCCGATCGGGTCATATTCGAGAACACCGTCAGCGGGAGCGGGTGCAGCCACGGCGCGCAGGGTGCGGCGGTTATTAAAGTCGAACAAATTTCCCGGGGAGACGAGGCGCTGTTCCAACTGGTCTGCCGGAAGCGGGTTGCCGTTGGCATCCTGGGCGGTCCCGTGGATCTGAACCGTGTTCGGGCCGGTTTGCACGGCGCGCTTTGCGGCAACATTGGCAACCGTAGTCTGGTCGGCAATGTTGGTCTGGTCCACAGTGACGCGCAGCTTGTCGCCGGGGCGAATGTCGGGAGTGACACCGTTCCAGCAGTAACCGCCGGGATGGTTCACTTCGACAATGCCATCGAATTCGGGGGTCGAGGGGTCGTCCACCGGGATAAGGCCAGGTCCGGCGGTGACGATACCACCGCCGTAGGCCGCAGAGTGGATGATCTCGATCGTGACTGTTTCAGCTTCGGCGTAGCCTGAAACGGAGACGAAGTCGCGTTGTGTGAACGCGATCAAGGAATGCGGCGCAATGGGCGGTTCATTGGTTGCGATCGGGGCGGCCGATACTGGCGCGACATCGATCTGCAACAGACTGAAGAGCAGGGCCAGGATCTGGACGGCAGCGAAGGCTGCATGCGCCCGTTGCCTGACGTTCTGCGTTTGCGGCGACTTGAAGGAGGAGAAGAACTTGTGCAACATGGTTTTTCCTTTCTTGACTATGAGGACAATTACAAATAGATTACAGTCCTAATCTGATACCTACCATAATAATTAATGCCCATGTCATCTGATATGGGCAATGGGTGACAAAATGCATCTGACCTAGGTCTGCATTTCTTTAAGACCTTAGTCTGATGGGGGTTAAAACAAAAAAACTCCAGAGAAAACCCGGAGTTTTTTTGTACAGTAAAAAAAATGGATGAGGGATCAATCCACGTTGATCTTGAGATCGAACGTGCCGTTGTTGTCTTCGCACTCCCAGTCATTCACGGTGAAGAACAGATTGGCATCCTGGGTGGCGGTGAATTCGAGATAGGTACCTACGAAGAAGGCCTTCTGATCTCCCACTCTGCCGATCAGGGAGCCGTACCCCACGCCCTGCACGGGACATTCGATTGCGCCGCAGATGGATTGCTGGCCGTTCGGGTCGGCATTGCTGCCTTCGTTTCCACCGTAGGTGTTGCTGGTGCCGCTGGCAAAAATGGCGATGCGCTGGCCGGTCTTGACGGACACACCCGAGTCCATCCAGCAGGCGGCGGCGGGAACGCTGACCTGGTAGGTGTCGAAGGCGGCTGTAGCGGTGGGCGTGCGCGGCGCGGACTTTGTAAGCGCATCAGCGGTGATGGCCGCCATGATCGCGTTCACGGTCGGCGTTGGCGGCACGGCAGCGGTCTGTTCGGCAAAGATGGTGGCGGCGACCTGTGTCTCCAATTCACCGGATGGCTGTTCAGGCGCGGTTTCTGCGGACGCGCAGGACGATAAAAGTACCAATAAGAGGACCGATAAAAAGAACTTGTAAAGGGTCTTCATTGTGCGTTCCTCCTTGATGGATTTAAGATAAAGAATTGTATCGCGAATTTTTACGGGGATGGTGCCGGCGTATAAGTAAAAAATAGTGACACAGCATGGCTGTGTCACTATTTTTTACTGAAACGTGATCTCATCCACGCGCCAGTTCTCTTCGCCCATGAGTTTCTTCAGGCGCTCGAGCAATTCGGGGCAGATGCGCGTGGTGTCGTTAGGGAAGTCGATCAGGTGTCCCTTGCCGCTCTCGAAGATCTGGAAACTGAACTTGTCGCGTCCGTGATACGAGATGAGCGTGCCATACAAGGTCTTGATGCGGCGCTTGTCGCGTTCCTTGTCGCCAGTGGGGCGCAGCGTGATGGTGATCTGCCGCGGCGGATGGTCCTTATCTTTGGTCTCTTTGGCAAGCGGAACATACAACGATGGAATAAGCGCTTCATCTCTATCTTCAGCCGGGTTCAAAACCTCGGCATTTGTCAACGCTGCTACTGCGCGAGTCACCAATGGAGGGGTCACCGGTTCATCTTTCTTGAACTTCGGCGCAGGCTTCGCGGCGATGGCGGCTTCGTCGAAGGAGGGCTGCCATTCCGTGTCCCAACCGTCGGGGAAGTTATCGGGCGGCGGGGGCATATCATCATCGGCGTTGTATGCGAATGGCGTTTCTGCAACTTGGGGCTTAACCTCGTCCACTCGTCCACTTGATGCCCCGTCATTGAGTGGAGTCACTTTCGGCGTTGGATTCGGCCTGGGTGTTGCGGCAGGTGTCGGCTTGGCTTGAGGCTCTTCGGGTCGGCGTGGAGATTGTTCCTGCGTGCGCGCAAGCAAGGGTCTGGGAGTCGCATCGTTCGTGATGAAGGGATCGTCCGCCGAGGTGGTCACGGGGATCTCGGTCTTGACCGTATCCACCAGCAATTTGGGCGGCGTGCTGCCGTAGTCGAGTTTGCCTTCGACGATGACGATCTGCCCGACGGTGAGTTTTTCGCGGGCGGCCTCCCAGGTTTTGGGGAAGAGCACGAGTTCGACCGTGCCTTGAATGTCTTCCATTTGAGCGAAGCCCATGGGCTTGCCGGTTTTGGTGGTATAGGGACGCACGCCGGTGATGAGACCCGCCATACGCACTTTTTCTTCGTGGCTCGATTCGCTGAGTTGCCCGGAGAAGTAACTGACGATCTTGGCGAGCGTGGCTTGGTATTCGTTGAGCGGGTGGTCGGAGATGTACAGCCCGATCAATTCGCGCTCCCAGTTGAGCATCTCGCGCTTGTCCACATCTTTGACTTCGGGCAGGTGGATCTCTTCCACGATCCCAGTGGACGAGCCAAAGAGACTCATTTGCCCGGCATCGGCGGCGCGGAAGTGATTGCTGGAGATGGCGACGATGCGGTCGAGCGAAGCGAGCAACGAGGCACGGTTGCCGAAGGAATCGAGCGCACCTACTTTGATAAGGCTTTCAAGCGAACGTTTGCCCACGGAGCGCAGGTCCACCCGGCGGGCGAAATCATTGAGGTCTTTGAACTTTCCGTTGGCAGCGCGTTCGTCAATGATGGGTTGCACCGAGTTCTCACCGACGTTCTTGATGGCGCCCATGCCAAAGCGGATATTGGGTTTGGCTTCGACATCTTCAATGTCAAAGTCCCACATCGACGAGTTGATGTCAGGCTGAAGAACAGGCACGCCCATGCTGCGGGCATCTGCCACATAGAAAGCGACCTTCTCGGTCTGGCTTGCCGAAGCGGACATGAGCGCGGTCATGTACTCGGCGGGGTAATGCGATTTGAGGTAGGCCGTTTGAACGGCGATCACACCGTAATCGGCGGCGTGACTGTTGTGTACAAGAACGTCGTTGGCGACGAAGTTGTGAGTCTCTTCGATCTCAATGTCGTAGGTCTGCTTTTCACCAACATACTCGATGTAGGCGATGCGATCCCAATAGATGTCACTTTCAGCATAACGCTTGATGGTGGGATCGTCGAAGTAGTTGCCAAGTCGCTGCAGGGTGGTGCGCCCAAAACCAACCTTGCCTGCGGAGTTGGTCGGAGAGAATTCACGCGGGGCAATACCGGTGGCGGCAGTGATCTCTTTCCACGCCAATCCGGATGAATCTTTTGCAGCGCGGATATGTTCCTTGACCGCGGCGGGGACGATATCTTTTGTACCCACAGCAACGGGCGGAATGAATGCAGTCAGTTCTTCGAGAGATTGACTCTTTTTCGCACTCACAAGGAAGCAGCCAATATATTCCTTGAACGTTTTGATGTTCTCATACCCAGTGATGAAGACCTGATACCCTATCCGCCCTTCTTTGTAGGGGAATTCAACAGTGCGTAAACGGCTTATAATGCCAAAGCGCAAAAGCAGGTGTTGAAGTTGTTGTGCGAGTCTCTGCGAAGCAGTGGCATAGTACAGGCTGCGTCCGCGGGCGTCGATGTGACCATCGCCATCCCACATGCGGCTGATGACCAGACCGATCTGGCGGTTGTTCAACTCAAAGATTGTAGAGGGGAATTCTTTGTTGCGGGCGTTCTTGCCAAGCAAGTTCAATTCGCGCGCCCAAGAAAAGATGCCGGGCTCATAGTGCTTGTTGGCACGGGCGGCGTAAATGGAGTACGTGCCTTTGTGCATGGCGATCGTGCATTTGACATTCACAAACGACTCAGCGGCTCGCACAAAGTCGTTGACCTGCTCCATGTCTTGATTGTAGTAATAGACAGAATGCGGATGGCACAGATTACCTTCGGCCAGCAAATGACCAAGCGTAATCGCTTCGTGGTCTGCCCATTCCTGTTTGCCTTCCACAGGAATGATGCGCGGAACAGCGATGAACTCATCCGGCTGAAGTTCTTCAAGGTTGCGCCAGCCGTTGTACGTGTAGAAAGGATGATTGCCCGTCGCTTCGATGGTGCGCCCCAACGCAGTGGTTAGGCGGAAGACCGGCTTCACGCCATTGTCCATCACGTTGAGCACGGGCTGGTTCTTTAATTTCAGCGTGGAAATATCGCAGGAGAGAGTCTTTTGGATTTCTGCCGTGCCGCGATACAGGTCCTCCACTTTGATGAGGCGTCCTGTAGCGGAGTCCAACACTTCCACATCGCCCGGCAAACATTTGTTAAATCCATACCTTGCGAATTCTTCCCAGTCCGCATAGATGGCATCGGCAGTGGATTGCTCCATGCCTTTTTCCACCGCGCCTTTGACGAACTTGTTGCGGTGCTTTTCGATGTCTTCTTTTTTCTTCTTCGAGATTGCCTTGCGCAATTCATCCGACTCGGAGGGCGTGTACCCGGCGAGTTCCACCGCAGCGCGCATCAGTTGTTCCTGATACACCGGAATGCCGAAGGTGTCTTTGAAGATCGGCTCCATGGCGGGGTGACGATATTCCACTTCCGCTTCGCCGTGCATACGCGCGATGTAATCGGGGATGAACGCCATCGGTCCGGGACGATACAACGCCACCATCGCGATGATGTTGTCGAGGTTCTGCGGTTTCATCTGTACGAGCCAGCGCGTCATGCCGCCGCCTTCCACCTGGAAGACGCCGGCGGTTTGTCCTGCACCCATCAACTCAAAAGATTTCGGGTCATCAATGGGAATGTTGCTCAGGTCAAATTTGACTCCGTGCCGCTTATAGATCAAGTCACAGGCACGCGCCATCACGGTCAGCGTGATG
>DAOQBX010000045.1:0-8473 GCA_035340155.1 Anaerolineales bacterium
GGTCGCCACCGATATCGCCGCACGCGGTCTGGATGTGGAAAGCATCTCGCATGTCATCAACTACGACATGCCAGACACCGCCGACGCCTACATTCACCGAATCGGCCGCACCGGCCGCGCCCAACGCACCGGCGACGCATTCACCCTGGTCACGCCTGAGGATAATGACATGATCCGCACATTGGAGCGCATCATGGGCGCGCCGATCAAACGCGAGACTCTCGATGGCTTCGATTACACGCTTTCCGCCCCGCCGAAAACGGATTCAGGCGGCCGAGGCCGCGGTACCCCCCGTGATGGTCACCGCCCGCCGCGTACCACTTCCAGCCTGACAAGTTATTCCAAGAACCGTCTGGCGCCGAAGAAAAAGTGAATTAATAATCAGTAACCAGTTGGAAACCCGTCTCTTCGAGGCGGGGTTCTGTTTTATATGTTCCATGTGGGTATAATCTCTTTACCATGAAGACGTATCTTTTTGCCTGGAATCCAAAACGCTGGCCCTGGAAGAATCTGGCAGCCATGTCACAAGACGTGAAAGACGGCAAATCCATCATTGATAGGTGGAGTTCCAGTAATTCAAGGAAGCCAAAGAAAGGCGATCGCTTTTTCCTCATTCGGGTGGGAGATTCAAAGAGGGGTATCTTTGCATCCGGTTCCATTCTCACAGACACCTTTGAGGCACCACACTGGGATCCTGAAAAATCTGCGCTGGGTGAAATCACACATTATGTACAGATCAAATATGATACGCTTCTGGACCCGGATGCTGAGGATATCCTTCCACGTACGTTACTGGATATGCCGCCACTCTCCGAAATGTATTGGAACATTCAAATGTCCGGTGTGGAAATCCCCGAAAAAGTCGCAAATGAACTTGAAAATCTTTGGGCAGGTTTCATCCATTCCTTAACCTTTAACTTTCCCGAAGAAATCGATATGCCTGAAGGCTTATTGCTAGAAGGCGCTGTTAAACGCGTAACTATAAATGCCTATGAAAGAAATCCGACAGCAAGAAAGAAATGTATTGCCCATTTTGGAGTCATTTGTCAGATCTGTGGATTTGATTTTGAAAAAACGTATGGTGAAGCGGGCAAAGGCCTGATTCATGTGCATCATCTCAAGCCACTTTCAGAAATAGGACAGGGCTATGAAATTGACCCTATCCAGGACATGATCCCAATTTGTCCAAATTGCCATGCAATAATTCACCGGCAAAATCCGCCTTATACACCATCAGAAGTAAAAGAATTTCTGCAATCCGAATAGAATCAAAAAAGAGCCTGCCGTGTACACGGCAGGCTCTTTTTTGTTGACTAACCAACGATGGTGACGTTCGCGGCCTGGAGTCCCTTGGGACCCTTTTCAACATTGAATTCGACCTTCTGGCCTTCCTGCAGGCTGCGGTAGCCATCCGCCTGAATAGCGGAGAAGTGGACGAACACGTCCGCGCCGCCTTCACGTTCGATGAAGCCGAAGCCCTTATCGCCGTTGAACCATTTGACCGTTCCAGTAATTCTTTCAGACATTTTTGCCTCCTATGGCAATTGAGATTTTATAGGTAAATCTGTTTGTTCCATCGGAGGATAAAACAAAACAACCCACAGTAAAACTGTGAGCTGTTGATGTCCTTCAAACCAACGTAACCTACCGTTTTCCTATCTGACCCCAACAATAACACACCCATTCAAATGAGTCAATCAATATTGGGTACAAAGATTCAATATGGTCGGGCTGAAAATCCTTAATGCTATAATGCCCTTATGAATTTTTTGATCACCGGAGCCGCGGGATTCCTCGGCTCTTCGCTTGCCAACCACCTAGCCCGCGAGGGACATCAAGTACGCGGGTTGGACGACCTCTCCACTGGCGACCCAAAAGTGCTCTCGCCTGACGTTCACTTCACGCGCGGAGATGTCAGCGACCGGCCCAAGTTGTGGACCCTATTGCAGGATGTGGACGTAGTCTATCACCTTGCAGCGCGCGTGTCGGTGCCCGAATCGATCCTTTATCCGCGTGACTACAATGCTGTCAATGTTGGCGGGACGGTCGCGTTGATGGAGGCCATGCGCGATGTCGGCGTCAAACGCGTGGTGCTGGCTTCGTCGGGGGCGGTCTATGGGGATATGCTCGATGACAGCCTGAAGGAAACCGACATTCCCATGCCGCGCTCGCCGTATGCGGTCTCCAAACTCTCTGCGGAATATTATGTTCAAACCATCGGCACTCTTTGGTACATCGAGACCGTCAGTTTGCGGATCTTCAACGCCTATGGGCCGGGTCAACACCTGCCGCCTTCCCATCCCCCTGTGGTTCCACACTACCTCAGGCAGGCGCTTCGCGGCGGGACCCTGGTTGCACACGGCGATGGAAGCCAGACCCGCGATTACATTTATGTGGACGATGTTGTCAGCGCAATGGTGGCGGCTTCTACCGCGCCTGGTCTCAACGGACAGATCATCAACGTTGGTTCGGGGCGGGAGACTTCCATTAAGGAATTGGTCGATACCGTCTTGAACGTCACCAACAGCAAAGCCAATGTGATCTACAACGCTCAGACCTCCGGAGGCGTTTCGCGCATGAAAGCAAACCTCTCGCTCGCCAAAGAGTTTCTGCGCTTCAACCCATCCATCAGCCTCGAAGAAGGTCTCAGGCTGACCCTTCAACGCGACCCAAGGTTCAAATAGCCATATGGGTATGGCCTCCAAAGTCTCCAGGACTTTGGTGATAAGCAAGCAGTGTCCATTGAAAGCAATCTCCCCTCTTCCCCGTAAATTCTATAATCGCCCCACTTTGACCGTCGCCCGTGAATTGCTCGGCGCACGGTTGGTACGGATCCTGGATGGCGTGAAGTTGGTGGGGTTGATCTCTGAGACCGAGGCCTATTTTGGTTTCGATGATCTTGCCAGCCATGCCAAGGCAGGACGCACCATCCGTACAGCCCCCATGTTCGGCCCACCCGGGCATGCGTACGTGTACTTCACTTATGGCAATCACTGGATGCTCAATGTGGTTACTGAGCAAAAGGATTTTCCAGCGGCAGTGCTGATCCGCGCCATTCAACCCATTGAAGGTGTGGAAATGATGATAAAGCGAAGGCAGGGGCGCGATACGCTTGGGCCGGGGAAACTGACCCAGGCGATGGGAATCACTTCCAGCGAGAACCAGGTCGACCTGACAGGATCAGGTTCCGGATTATGGATCGAAGCGGGGATTCCCGTTCCCAAAAAGAGCGTGACGATTGGCCCTCGTGTGGGGTTAAATACTACGCCGGAACCCTGGCTCAGCAAGCCTTGGCGGTTTTTAGTCAAAGAGCGGATACTCGACCTGCAATGATCGAGTATCCAAATCGAATTATCGAGGAGAGATGTTATGGGATTGCTTGAAGGAAAGAATGCGTTGATCTTTGGTCTTGCGAACGAGCGCTCGATCGCATGGGGCATTACGCAGGCGTTCAAACGCGAAGGCGCGAATTTGGGAATCAGTTACGCGGGTGAGATGCTCGAAAGACGCGTCAAACCGCTTGCCGAAAAAGTGGATTGTAAATGGGTCGAGGAATGCGATGTAACCAGCGATGAGCAGATCGCCCTGACCGTAAAGAAGGCGGAACAGCATTTCGGGAAGATCGACATTCTGGTGCATTCCATCGCCTTTGCCGGGCGCGATGAGCTGAGCAAGCCGTATTACGAGACCAGCCGCGAGGGTTTCAAGACCGCCATGGATATTAGCGTGTTCTCGCTCGTGGCCCTCACCAACGCCTTTCGCCCACTGATGAATCCTGGCGGGTCCATCATGTGCCTCACCTATTACGGCTCGGTGAAGGTCGCGCCGCATTACAATGTGATGGGGGTTGCCAAGGCCGCGCTGGAATCCTCCACCCGCTACCTGGCCTATGACCTCGGTCCGCAGAAGATTCGCGTGAATGCCATCTCGGCCGGACCCATCCGCACGTTGGCTGCGGCGGGCGTGGGTGGCTTCCGTGATATGTACAAGCACTTTGCAGACGCCTCACCCCTGCGCGAGAATGTCACCATTGAAGATGTGGGCAATTCCGCCGTCTTCCTCGCTTCGGACTTGTCTGCCCGCATCACTGGCGAAGTTTTATACGTAGACTCGGGTTTTAACACCATTGGTGTACAGATGACAGGCAAGGAAGAAAAGGGCGAGTAAGCCACCTGTCCATGTCGCAATACCTCAAAAAGGTGCTGATCTTGATGATCAGTGCCTTTTTTCTTTATAGGGTAAAATTGCCCTCATGTTCAAACGCAGTACAACCCCGGTCGAAACTTCCCAACCTGTACAGGCCGTCGAGCGCATCACATCGGTGCTGGGCTCAGGCGTGGTCTGGCATGGCAGCATAAACGGGTCGGGCGGTGTGCGTATCGAAGGCGCATTCGAAGGGGAGATCGCCCTGCGCGGCATGCTCGTCGTCGGCGAAACGGGACGAGTCACCTGCCAGAACGTGCGTGCCAACACCGTCATTGTGGCCGGAGCGGTGCGTGGAAACATCACCACCCAAAAACTGGAGATACGCGCTTCGGGCCGTGTGTGGGGTGACGTGGTCACCACTGCCTTCGTGACTGAAGAAGGCGCTTTCCTGCGTGGACAAATTCGCATGGAGGAAACGGTCGATCTTAATCTCGAGCCTGCTCCTGAAGCCACACCTTCGGAAGTCGCCCAGGCGGAGGCCATCGCTGCCACACCGATCCAGATGCCCCAGCAGGAACCAGCAGTGGAAAGCACCCAGAAATTGATGCGAAAGAAGAAGGAAGAAATTTGATTCTCATGGGCGGCCCTCACGGTCGCCCTTTTTTGCAAACACCACACATCTTTGAATAGGGGCAAGCCCTCCCTCCACTTATGAAATACACAGACCTTAAGATCCAGACCCAACGTGACTTTCCGAATAACGCCCGTACGCAGGGCTTCGGCTGGCTGGTACGTGCCGGATTTATGACCCGCGAGAACGAGCCGCTCCCGCTCGGCGAGCAGGCCTTGGCGCGGTTACAGGAACTCTCAAAGGATTCTTCCTTCCTGCTTAACCTTCACTTGCCGCTCCTGCATAACGACACCGAAACCTACTTCCCGCTTTCCGCCGGGAATATTGAGGTCGCTCATTGCCAATCCTGCCAATACACAGAGCGGCTCGAACTGGCTCAATTCAAAAAGACGGCCCTGCCGCGCGAGGGTGAAAAGCCGCTTGAAAAGATCCTCACACCCGATTGCCACACCATCGAAGCGCTCGCAAATTTTCTCGGAGTTCCCAAAGAGAAAACTGCCAAGGCCCTGATGTACACTCGTCTCGTGGATCAGCGCTTCGTCTTTGTGGTGGTACGCGGCGATATGCAGTTGAGTGACGCCAAACTCAAGGCGCTGGTCAGTGACGTCCGCACGGCGACAGCGGAAGAAATCATCGGCGCAGGTGCGGTTCCAGGGTTTGCATCCCCCATCGGCTTGAAGAAAGAAGCGCTCATCGTCGTGGACGATCTGGTTCTTGAATCTCAAAATCTGGTGGCTGGCGCGAACGAAGACGGCTATCATCTCGTCAACACAAATCTCCCGCGCGATTACTCTGCCGAGTTGGTTGCAGATCTGGTTCAAGCCAAGTCAGGCGATGCCTGCCCCAATTGCGGGGCGGCGCTGACAGTTTCCAAGGCCAATGTTCTGCGCACGAAAAACGGTTTTGACTTCGGGAATATTTTGTTGGCGCTCGCTGAGACTCATCATGACGATAAAGGTCTGACCCTGCCGATCTCCGCTTCGCCCTTCGACTTGTACCTGATGCATGTTCCCGGCAAGACCGTCAACACCCTGGAGAAGGCCGAAGAAATTTACAGTCAACTTACGAGTGTGGGGCTTTCTGTGCTCTTCGACAATCGTGACGAACGTGCGGGAGTGAAGTTCAACGACGCTGACCTGATCGGCTGCCCAATGCGCGTGACCGTTGGCGAAAAGGCACTGCAAAACGGGATGGTAGAATTAAAGCCCCGCAAGGAAAAGGAAAATCAACTGGTTGCATTGGATCAATTGACCTCCACACTGACCGCAGCCCTGAAATAAACGGCATGAAAGAAGGACACTTCCCTCCACCCAAACAACGCGGGCTGACCCTGCATGGGGTTTTCCTGTTCGTGCTGGTCGCGATCGTCGTTACAGGTTTTTTCAACCTGTCGCGTGCGACCGTCGGGCCCACGTTCATCCTCTGGTTGTTGGTCTCCGTAGCCGCATTCGCGCCCATCCCGTTTTTCATCTATCGTATTTACTCGCTCTGGCGGGCGGACTATATCATCGACCGAGACAGCCTCGCCATTTACTGGGGACTAAGGCTGGAGGATATTCCCCTCAGCGATATCGAATGGATCCGGCCTGCAGATGATCTTACTCATCCGCTCACCCTTCCAACCTTTCCACTGCCCGGCGGTTTGATCGGCCTTCGTCGTCACCCCGACCTTGGGTTGGTGGAATTCATCGCCTCCGACGCGGGCAAACTCCTGTTGATAGCCACCTCAAAACGGATCTTCGTCATTTCGCCGGAGGATCCTGCCGCACTGACCCAGACCTTCGCCCGCGCCACCGAGATGGGCAGCCTTGCCCCCACCGAAGCCCGGTCAGTCTACCCATCCTTCGTAGTCACCCAGGCATGGGAAAGCGGTCTGGCTCGTTATCTTTGGCTGGCTGCGCTATTCTTGAACATCGGAATGTTCATTTGGACGGGTCTTATCATCCCAGCCACTCCCCGCGTGGC
Source organism: Anaerolineales bacterium (assembly GCA_035340155.1). Taxonomy (GTDB): domain Bacteria; phylum Chloroflexota; class Anaerolineae; order Anaerolineales; family Villigracilaceae; genus Villigracilis. Next base: position 6,743 of record DAOQBX010000045.1, read on the forward strand.
GCTCGGGCCGCAATTCGCAGGAAGTTTGTTGGAAACCGTTCCCTCTTCGCAGATCATCATCTTCCCGGTTGCCAGCCTATTACTTGCCATTGCAGGTTGGGTTGCGGGTTTGTACTTCTACCGCTGGGAACGGGAACGCATATTGGCTTTCATCGTTTGGGGCTCGGGCACACTCAGCAGTCTGTTGTTCCTCTTGTCTGTCCTTTTCATTATCACAACTCCTGTATAGTGCAGTTGTAAAACTTCCAGCCTCCCACACTCCCCATGCAACTCCTTCTCGGTTTCATTCTCGCCCTTGTCATTGCCTTCCTTGCCTTCAAAGCCCGCAGTCTCAACACCAGCGGAGCCATCGCCGCCGCCTGCACCGGAACCATCATCTTCGGTATCGGAGGATTTTCCTGGGCGGTGTTGCTGCTCGCATTTTTCATTACATCATCCGCGTTGAGCCGTGCCTTCAAAAAACGCAAACAAGGCCTCGATGAAAAATTCTCCAAGGGACATGAACGCGATGCCGGACAGGTTCTCGCCAACGGCGGGATCGCCACCCTGTTCGCGGCGCTCAATTATTTCTTCCCGCATCAACCCTGGACCTGGGTCGGGTTTGCCGCTTCTCTGGCAGCCGTCAACGCCGATACCTGGGCCACCGAACTCGGCGTGCTGAATCCCCATCCTCCACGCATGATCATCGACCTGATGAAGACCGTGGAAAAAGGCACCTCCGGCGGGATCTCATTGGTTGGGACTCTCGCCTCCCTCACCGGGTCTGCGGTGATCGCGCTGCTCGCAACCCTGCTTCCCCCAACTGGAACACCTTCAACTGATCGCTGGTCGCTATTTATCCTCATCACCCTTGCAGGGCTGGCCGGTTCGTTGTTCGACTCTCTCCTTGGCGGAACTGTGCAAGCCATGTACTTCTGCCCCACCGATCACAAGGAAACAGAAAAGCATCCGCTTCATTCCTGTGGCACCCCCACTATCCACATCCGTGGCTGGAAGTGGCTGGACAATGACTGGGTCAACCTCTCCTGCGGCGCGTTCGGGGCAGTGATGGCCTTACTGCCATTTCTTGTATAAAACAAACCTCGTATCGTATTTCCCATTAGGATCATCCATCATGCCTTCCCCCATCCTTGTCACCGGCGCGAGTGGATTCGTTGCCATTCACACCATCACCCAACTACTTGAAAAGGGATATTCCGTCCGCGGTACGTTGAGGTCATTGGACAAAGAATCCCATGTCCGCGAGACGATCACAAAATTTGTGAAAGCGAATGACCGGCTGGAGTTCAAGGCCGCGGACCTGGAGCAGGATGCAGGTTGGAAGGAAGCGCTCGAAGGCGTTGAATATGTACTGCATGTGGCGTCCCCGTTTCCCTTGTTCGAACCGGAGAATGAAAACGACCTGATCGTGCCCGCTGTGCAGGGAACCCTGCGTGTGCTACGTACTGCGAACCAGGTCAGGGTCAAACGCGTAGTGCAGGTTTCTTCCATGGCCGCTGTTTCTTCAGGATACAACTCGGTCTATCGAGTCTTCACTGAAGAGAACTGGTCGCAGGTTGAGAATCATATTGGCGCCTACGCAAAAAGCAAAACTCTTGCCGAGCGCGCAGCATGGGATTTTATTCACGGACCGGAGAATACCCATGCCGTGGAACTGGTCGCCATCAACCCGCCGCTCATCCTTGGGCCGGTGCCGAACAAGGACACGCGCACCTCGATAGAATTGATCCG
>DAOQBX010000046.1:0-8434 GCA_035340155.1 Anaerolineales bacterium
AATTTTCGAACCATGGCACTCCATCTACTCAAGCCCCTAGAACATCATCATCTGCCCAACGGATTTCTCCACCGGGTCGCTGGCGATCTGCTCCTCGAAGGTCTCACGCGTCAGGATCGGGACCTCAAGCAGGCTGCGCAATAGACGGTATTTCACCAGCCTATATCTTTTCAACCGCTCGCGCAGGGATGGGTCGCGCTCCTGTTTATAGGCGGCCAGCGCCGCCCGCCCACCGGGGAAGACGATCACCGTGTGTTCGTCGACATGTTCCATCGCGCGGTTAACGAGGGCGGAAGCCATCACGTAAAACTTTTTAACAGTCAGGCCATTTTCGTTCCAGGTCAACACCTTGTCGTTGATCGTTGAAACGTAGTTTAACCGCCTGCCAATTTCGCTTAATTGATCAAAAATATTTTTCATTTCAACCCGTCGTGCGGAAGCAAGGTCTTCTTCGCGCAACTTCCAGCCGCCGCCATCTTTCTCGGCATAGGAATTCAACACCGCATAGACCAGGCCTTTGGAAGGAGTCATCAACCCGGTGAATTGCCGGTTCAATTCTTCTTCCACTTCCAAAAAGATGGGGGTCTGGTTCTTTTGCAGGTAATTCACCACGGCCACTTCCACGCGATCGGAGAGCGATTCGGTCTCTGGAAGGGAAGCCAATCCCCACATGCCTGTATCCACACCTTCGCCAGAGGAGTAGTGGATGAAGTCGCCGCTGCCTTTCAAGGCATGTTCCATCAGACCTTGTGTTTTTCGCAGGGCGGCATCCAGTTCGTCGTCTGTTTGTTTTAGCGCGTGCGACTCAGCCAGTGAGATCAACCCCACCGTGTGCAAATGCAAATAGTTTGCCGGTTCGCCGCGGGTTTTCAAAAAGTCATGTATCGCAGCGCGAATGGATCCTACATCCGCAGCCGTAGGCTGGCGGGTTTCCGTGCTCTTCCATAAAACCTGTACCGGGTCGTGTAATGTGCGCATGACCACACTCTCCAGTGTGAACCCAGCTGCGGAGGCCGCAGTGAAGGCCGAGGTCAGGAAGGGCGCTTCCGGTTCCGGCAGGATGCCAAACACAGGTACATCGTTCGCCAGCAGATCGTTCATATGTTTGAACATCGTGAACAACGCGGTCGCGTTCCAGGACCAGTCGTAGCGCCTGCGCCGCAGTGCTGCTTTGTATGGTTCCACCGCCTCCTTGCCCCACAGCCATCCCGCCCACAATCCAGAAAGAGTCCAGAAGGCCTGGTTGGGGCGCGGCACGGCCCCGATCACTGCCGCGATGGGGATCTCCCGTTTGACTTCAACAGCCAGATCTCTGAGGCGACCTTCATAGATGCAGATTCCGCCGGTCTCTGGAATTTTCCGCCGATCTTTGGCGTGCCACGCTTCACACGGGACCGGGGAACCGGACCCGGCAAACAAGCTGACTCCATGCTCAAGCATTTCCCATAGATTGTGCTCGCGGAACTGGTTCGGTGTGCTCAGTTGCTTTGGCCGCGGGCGCTCCGCCGGATGAGCCCAGAGCGTATTCCCGGCATCACAAGCCAGCAATACCAGCGCGGTCAATGCCCTTCGGCGAATCTCGCTCAGGTCGAGACTGTCCATGCGGTTGATGATGGTATTCAACGCATACAACGGGCGCGGAAGATAATGCTCAATGGCTTCTTCGGCGTAGATACGGTCTTCATCTTTCAGGTCGATCACGCGCTCGAACAGGCGGGTGCGATGCAGGGCATCCGTCCCGGCGATCTGCATCGCAATTTCCTTATCTGTATCGTTCGTGGCGTGTTCGCCAGAGTCGCCGCAGTGCTTGCACTCATACATTTTTGCGTAGGGCAGGTCCTCGCCTTTGCGCCATAGGAAGGTGTGGGCATGGACCGGCTTTTCGCATTTTTCACAGATGGTCAGGTAGAGGGATTGCAGATGGGTCTCAAGACGTTCGCCGCTTTTTTTGATCGCGCCCAGGTCTGCAAGCGCGGCGATGAATTCTGACTCGGGCGGCGGATTCGCGAAGATCTCCAGTAAGAAGCGTGTGACCGGGTTGTTTGCCGTCACCAGCACGCGGTATCCGCTGCGCGCAGCTTCGAGGACGAGTCGCGGGGAGAATCCGAATGGGTCGAGCAGCCAGCTGCCGGGGCGATCGAGAAGCGAAAGCCAGGCCGAGATGACTCCATCCTCAAGCGCAGGCAAAAAGCGCGCAAGCGGTCCAGAATCAGCGGGCTTGAATCCGGGAAGGTAGGGTTTGAAGTCCATCTTAGGCAAGCGCTTTGCTAAGGGCTTTGCGCGGGGCTGCGTTCAGGTCGATCTCGATGGCGGAAAGCAAAATTTGAATGGCAAGGATAACTGACAGCGTGGGGAGGATGACCGTACCGGTTGGTGCGGCCACACCGAGTTCGGCATATTGGATCCATTTGGTGATGCCAAAGATGAGTCCGAAGAGCAGCAACGGAATGCCGGTCAGCAGGTAAATGGACATCATCGAAAAATCGAAGATGAAATATTTCAACACAATGCGCCGCAGCAGGGTGCGTGTGAGTTTGAAAGGGAATTCGAACAACGTGCGGCGGATGGAGAGGTTGGAGACCTCATTGCGATATCGCGCCGGAATGGTCACATCATGCACACAGGCATCCAAAAGATAGAGATGCGAAAGCATGGAGGTTTCGAAATAATAGCCTTTATCAAGTTTATCGAGCGGAATCTGTTTAAGCACTTCGGCGCGGATGGCGAAATACCCGTTGGTTGGGTCGAAGACATTCCAATATCCGGTGGCGGCTTTGGTGAGGAAGCTCAACCCAAGGTTTCCCACGCGACGGATAAGCGGCATTTGCTGCAAAGACGCAAAATCGCGGAAGCGATTTCCCTTGGCATAGTCTGCGCTGCCTGAGATCAACGGCGCAAGCAACGCAGGGATGTGCGTCGGGTCCATCTGGCCGTCGCCATCCACTTTGATGACGATCTGCGCGCCGAGTTCCAGCGCTTTACGAAAACCATCTGCCATGGCCCCGCCCACCCCTTGATTTTTCTCATGGCGCAGCAGTGTGACGCGCTTATCCTGTTTTGCAGCGGCGGCCACCAGATCAGCAGTGGCATCGGGCGAAGCATCATCCACCACGATAATGGAGCGGATGTACGCCGGAAGTCCGCTTAAGACTTCTTCAATATCCCGTTCCACCCGGTAGGCTGGAATGATCACTGCAACTAACAAATCCGAAAAATCCATACACAAAATTGTAATCGAAAAGGTGATAGAATTCTTTTAAGGAAAAATCACATGGCTCCCGGGGAACAAATCCTCATTGTTGAAAGTGACCCAGATATTGCTGACCTGATCGGACGACAGTCGCTCAAGCCGCTTGGCTACCAGGTGACTGTGGTGGGGGATGCTGCTTCGGCGCTGAAGTATGCGGTTCAGACTCCGCCGGACCTGATCGTTGCAAATATTAATTTACCCGGCCTCAGCGGAAAAGACCTGCTGGCGGCTTTCGGTTCCAAAAATATCAAATCCCCCGTCATTGTCATTGCCGAAAAAGGCCAGGAGCATGACGCCATTCAATCCTTCCGCCTCGGCGCGATGGATGTGATCTTCTGGCCGCTGCGCGACGCTGAGGTGGTCTCCATCGTGGAGCGCGCCCTCAAGCAGACACAGGAAGCGCGCGAACGCCAAAAACTCGACCGTCAGATCAAGGCAATGAACGAGGAACTGCAGAAGCGCCTGCGTGATATGACCACCATTCTCGGCGTGGCCAAGGCAGTGGTTTCCATTACCGATCAGCGCCTGCTCTTTGACCGCATTCTGGAAAGTGCCCTGCAATTGGGAGAAGCCGACCTGTGCTGGCTGATGTTACGCGAGGACCATGCCAAGATATACCTGTTGAAGGCACACCGCAACCTGCCCGATTCCTGGGCCAAGAAAATGAACCAACCCGTGGATGACGGCATTAGCTCGCTGGTGGCTCTCTCGGGTGAAAGCCTTTTTATGAACGGCCAGCCCTTGCAGAAGTTCAAGATGGCCTCTTTGGGCAAAGCCGCCGGGGTGATCCCCATCAAGATCAAGAACGAAGTGATCGGCCTGTTGATGGTGATCCGCAAGAAGGATGTTGAGTTCTCGCAGGACGCCCAGACCATGCTGGGGGCCATGGCTGATTACGCATCGATCTCAATGGTCAACTCACGATTATTCCGAGCCCTGGAACAGTCGGTCGAAAGCGCCCGCACAGGCGAGAAGAATCGCCAGGCGGTACTGGAATCGCTTCAAGGGGCCATTCATAACGAAGTGCAGGCAGCTCTTTACCCGTTGAACCTTGTGTTGACGGAGATGCCTGGCTCATTGAACTCCGAACAAAAAAAGGCGCTGGAGTCTGTAAAAGCCGCCTTGCAACGCTTGTCCAGTTCTTCAGAGAAAACCCTGCGACCATCACGTTAATCGAATCATTGCCCTTATGACAAAACAGGAACTTATATTGCTGGCGCTGGATCCCTCTCCCATTTTGGACCTGATGGGAAGGGCCTTGCATGCTGCCGGATATGATGTGGCTGTTGTCCATGACCGGCCAGGCTTGGACAAGTCTGTGCAGGAGGCGATTCCTGCGTTAATTCTGGTGGGGGAGACCTTCTCGTCGTATGACGGGTTTACCGTGGCAAGTGATATGCTTGAACGCTTCCCCACCATGCCGATCATTCTATATGCGACCCAGGACAGGCCCGTCCTGGCAAAAGCCGCGATCAAAGCCGGTATGAGCGGTTATCTTTACCCGCCCATGCACATGGAAGATATCGTCCATGAGGTGAGGCGCTGTCTGGGACGCGCCGGAAAATTGGGCGACTGGCTGCGCCGCGAAGTGAGGCGCACTACAGCCTCGCTTGAGGAAAAGGCCAAGATATCGGAAGCAGAACGGGTCAAGTTGGAAGCGATCATTTCCAATATTCAAGATGGCGTGATCGTGCTGGATGAAAATCAGCGCATCCTGATGGTGAACCGGATGTTGTGCGAGATCTTTGAATTGAATGAGGCGACCCTGCGCGGCCAGCCATTGGGGAATGTTATTGTGAATGCGGATCTGAACTCCCTGATGGCGCGGGCAAAGGAGGGTGCCCTGAAATATCATGAGATCAATTTCGATGATGGCAGGGTCTTCAATGCGCAATACACGCCCATCCCGCGTATCGGCGGCGCAGTGACGATGCAGGACATATCCTACTTGAAGGAACTCGACCGACTCAAGAACGAATTCATTCACACCATTTCCCATGACCTGCGTTCTCCCTTGACGGCTGTCCTCGGTTATACCGAGCTGGTGGAGCGCACCGGCACATTGAATGAAAACCAGGCCGAGTTCATGCATCGCTTGCAGGGAAGTGTGCAGCATATGACCAACCTGGTCAACGATCTGCTGGACCTTGGCCGCTTGGAGGCTGGCTTCGATACCCGCCGCGAGATGGTCCACACAGACAACATCCTTAAGTACACGCTGGATGTGTTCGATCCGCAGATCAAGAAAAAGAAAATCAAAGCGTCCACGGAGATTGCCTCAGATCTCAAGCCGGTGCGGGCGAATCCCATTCGCATACGCCAGATGTTCGATAATTTGTTGGGGAATGCCATCAAATACACCCCTGATGAGGGCTATGTTCGGGTGCTCCTTTCAATGCAGGATAAACAGATCGTGATCCGGGTGGAAGATAGCGGGCCGGGCATTCCTGCCGAAGAGCAGACTCGCATCTTTGAGAAGTTCTTCCGCGCGTCGAACCGGCCGCAAGGGGTGGAAGGGACCGGTCTTGGTCTGGCCATCGTCAAATCGGTGGTGGATAGTCACCAGGGACGGGTATGGGTTGAATCAAAAGCGGGGGAGGGTTCGGCCTTCGTGGTCATCCTGCCTGTTCACGAATAGTTCGGCCTAACGATCGTATAATTGACTAAAAACATACTGCCGCCGGGTTTTGCCCGGCGGCAGTTTCGCCAAAGGAGGAGACAGGGATGAGCAAATCAGAGGTGTCTTTGTTGCCGTCTCCGCATTTATATTAAATCATCCCGCTCATTTTGGCTATCGTAGAATGTCACGGTTTATATGTGATAATATTCACAAATATATTACAGTCTGTCAAGAAAAGATTGAGCCTTGAAAATCGCCTCTTCAACCGTTTGGTATATCGAAATTTTCAAGAGATCATCGGAGTTCCCGGTGATCATTTTGGAAACCCGCCTGCCCTCCTGATAAATGCAAAGAACGGGTTTCCTGACCTGCAGGGCATATGCGATCTCATACCCGACGCCGTGCGAAGGCACGCTGACCTCTGCGATCAGCGCATCGCATTCCCGGATCCAATTCACATCCCGTTCATAAACATCCTGCGGGGAGAGCGCACGCTCGGCCTCCATGGCTTCGGCTTGGGCAAGGTGTGAAGTGGGTATTGTATGGCCGGAACCTTCCAATGCCGCCACAATGGTTTGATAGGTGGACTCGAATTCGCGTCCGCCAGTGATGGAGCAGGCGAAGTAAATATTCATTTGCGGGGAAGTTTTGAGAGGATGGAACTATCGCTCTTCTTTTGCGGGGCCGAGGTCGTTCCGCCGCTGCGGTAACTTTCCATTTCAGCGCTGAAGCGCATCCAGTCATCCACAAGGAGTACGAAATGCGGGGTCTTATCCTTGAAGAAGAGCGGGGAGAGGAAAAGCCGCAGGGCGAAATTTGACATTGGGAGGGAGGTCAACTCGATCACGATGGCGGTCATCTTCGCGACCGGTTGGATGATCTCCTGCTGCCAGCGGGAAACGCTCTTGGGCGGGAACAATGCCCCCATGTTCGAGGAGGCCGCACGGCGGATCCTTTTGTAGGAGATGTTCAAACGCAGGAAGGGGGTCGCCAATTTGAGGTGGTCGCTGAAAGGCTGCACATAAGCGGCCTTACGCAGGATGAACAACAACACGCCGAAGAAAAGGCTGACCGCTCCCACGCTGGCCAGCCCCAACCAGCGCCACTGCTCGAAGCCCCAACGATAAAGGACCCAGGCCAGGCCAAACAAAGCCAGCCCCAAAGCCAGAACCGCCGGATACCAGCGGTTCAGCATATGAGTATAGATGACCAGAGGATAACGACGTCCGCCTTTTGCCATGAGGTGAGGTTCCTATCAGGGTTCGAAGGTCGCGCCGCTTCTTTCGGGACCCTTATCCTGATTGCCGTTTAATTGGCTGAGCAACGTTCCGATGGCTTGTTCGAGATGTCCGCCGCGCAGGCTGAAGGTGACGTCGCCGCGGGTCTTTTCGATGATGCTGCGCGCCACATCGGTCTGACGGCGCAGGCCGTTGGTGATGGCGTCGGGGTAGTCCATGGTGACGAGGATGGAGTAGATCTCGTCCATGTAATGGAGGAGCCGCTCGGCTTCTTCTGAATAGCCGTGGCGCAGAATGTCGAGGGTGCGGCGGCGCAACTCGCCAACCACTTCTGCCAACCCGTTGAGATAGGTTGGGGGTTCAACGACCAACTGATCGGGAGTATGAAGCGGCTGGTTGCGGATCAGGGCGCAGGTGACATTCGCTTCGACAAATTCCTTGAGCGCATCCTGGGTGTATCCGGCATAGTACAGGTCGGGGTAGGAGACCAGAGCGTTGCGTAAGGCATCGGCCAGGTGACGGGCTTCTTCCAACTGGGTGTTCATGCCTTCCACATCGTCGCGGTGCACAGCGCGGATGGCGAGCGAGCAGGCGCGGGTCAATTGACGCGCCTGGGACAGGGCCTGGTCGCGTGCGGCGGTACGTGCGTCGAAATTTTTGCGGATCTGTTCGGCGATCGACTCAAGTTTTTCCATGATCTACTCTTTCGGGGGTTCGGGCGGCGGACCTTGATAAGGACGGAAAAGGTTATCGGCCAGCGAGGAGTTTAACGGGACATGGATCTCGCCAAAGGCGGCTTCGTAGCGTGCAAGGTTTTCGCTTAACGCCTTCAATAAAAGTTTTGCGCTGAGCGGTGTGAGGACAATGCGGGAGCCGACTTTGGCATTCACATCGCCGGGCAGGAGATGGGCGAAGTCTATGACAATATCGGAGGGGGAGTGGGCGATGCGCGCCAGGTTGGAGTAGGTGGCTTCGAGATTGGGCGGCGCGATGAGGACGGGACCGGCGGGTTTGGGTGGAACGGGGGGAGTGGTCATGAGATTTAATAAGGAACGTCCCGCAAGCAGCATGGGGTTGCCACGCCGTGTGCGGGACGTTGAATGGCTTAGAACGGGATGTCGTCTTCCGGCGGGAGTTCGGCCATTTCCATGCCGCCGCCCCCGGCCATGGGTGCGCTTTCGCCTTCGCCGCGCGAGGAGAGAAAGCGTACCGTCGCCGCGGTGACTTCAAAAGAGGAACCGGCGCTGCCATCCTGCTTGGTCCAGATGCGCGGACCGCCGGTGGCTTTATCGGGTGTGAGGCGTCCTTCGACCAGCACTTTGGAAC
>DAOQBX010000047.1:0-8434 GCA_035340155.1 Anaerolineales bacterium
CCATTGCGGAACTCGGCCAGATGGGAGTCTTCGCCGAACCGGCCGGGGCCACGGCCTATGCCGGTCTGGTCAAAGCGGCAGGTCTCGGCGTGGTGCGAAGCGATGATCCCATTCTCGTGATGAACACCGGCAGCGGACTCAAGGATGTACGTGCGGCAATGCAGGCCGTTCAATCCGCCCCGATCATCGAACCGACCTTAAAGGCTGTGAAGAAATTGCTATGACAAAAAAAGCAAGTGAGTGGAGTCTGCCTTTTCGCTATACGTTGGGGGTCATTCTCTTTATTGCCGTTGTGGCGCTGTTGATCTATGCGCGCGAGGCTGTGAAGATGCTGGTGATCGCGGCTTTCGTGGCGTATTTGATCAGCCCGGCTGTGATGTTCCTGGTGGAGCGGATGCGGTTATCGCGCGTGGCAGCGGTGAATGTTGTGTACTTCTCGGCCCTGATCGTCATGGTGGGAATCCCCGCCACGCTCACGCCGATCTTCTTCGATGAAATTAAACTGGTGGCGGAAGACCTGCTCGATCTTTCCACAGAGATCAGCACCTTCCTCTCGCAGCCGATCCAGGTGGGCGGACTTTCGCTGCACCTCGAACAGGTGGGTGAGAGCCTTTCGCATGTGCAGGACAATGTGTTGACGCCATTGCCCGAAGAAGCGCTGGCGTTGCTCGAGACCACTTCGGTGAACATACTGTGGTTTCTGGTGATCCTGGTCAGCGTGCATTTGTTCATGTCGGAATGGCCGCGCATGCGCGAATGGATGATCGAACTGGCTCCCGCGGAATACCGACACGACATGCAGGAGTTGTATCGCCGTCTCCGCAACGTGTGGATGGCCTATCTGCGCGGCCAGATCGTGCTGATGCTGGTGGTGGGAGTGGTCTTTACCATCGCGTGGGCCATCCTTGGAATTCCCGGAGCGTTGGTGTTGGGCGTCATTGCGGGGTTGTTCACCTTGATCCCCGATGTCGGCCCGTTCCTTGCTGCAGCGCTGGCCTTTGGTGTGGCATTGCTGGAAGGCTCAGGTTGGATTCCCCTCTCCAATTTTTGGGTGGCGGGTATCACGGCTCTGACCTACTTTGTGCTGATCAACCTTAAGAACTTTTTTGTCCGCCCGATCATTATGGGACGCAGCCTGCATATGAACGAGGCATTGATCTTTATCGCCATCATGATCGCCACCATCCTGGAGGGCATCATGGGCGCGTTGCTGATCGTGCCATTGCTGGCTTCGGTGGCGGTTGTCATGGAATACTTGCGCCGCCGTATTTTGGGATTGTCACCCTTTGAAGATGATGACGACCCGTTCAAGGTCCCTGCGGAAAAATTATCTCCGCGCCGCATCAAATCACCTATCCATAAACGGAAGTCCCATTCATGAAAATCACTTATTCGATCGTTGCACCCATTTATAACGAGATCGACAACCTGTCTGAACTGTACCGCCGCGTGAAAGAGGTCATGGATACTTCTGGTGAGCCGTGGGAACTCATCCTGGTGGATGATGGATCCACCGACGGTTCGACCGACAAGATTCGCGAATTGGGCGCGAAGGATAAAACTGTCCGCCCGGTGATCTTTGCGCGCAATTTTGGTCATCAGGTGGCCATCACCGCCGGTTGGGATTACGCTCGCGGAGATGCGGTGGTCATCATTGACGCCGACTTGCAAGACCCGCCCGAGGTCATCCTCGAACTCGCGAAGAAATGGAAGGGAGGCTACGAGGTGGTCTATGCTGTGCGCGGCGAGCGCGAAGGAGAGACCTGGTTCAAGAAGTTCACTGCCGCCGCGTTTTACCGCCTGATCTACAGCATCACGGACGTGAAGATCCCCGTCGATACCGGTGATTTCCGTTTGATGGACCGCAAGGTTGTGGACGTGCTCAAGCAGATGAAGGAACGTCACCGCTTCCCGCGCGGCATGTCGGCCTGGGTGGGCTTCAAGCAGATCGGTGTCACCTACAGACGCGCCGCCCGCGTGGCAGGAGTGACCAAGTATCCGTTCAGGAAGATGTTGCGGCTGGCGCTGAATGCCATTACCGGCTTCTCCTATTTCCCCTTGCAGGTAGCAACTTATGTCGGCTTCTTCTCTGCCGGGATTTCCATCCTCGCCATCCCGGTGGTGGCTGCCATGCGTTTGGTTGGTTCACACTTTTTTGAAGGGCAGGCCACCACACTGATCTCGGTCCTTTTTCTTGGCGGGGTGCAATTGATCTCGCTCGGTATCTTGGGAGAGTATATTGGCCGCCTGTACGATGAAGCCAAGGGCAGGCCGTTGTACATCGTCCGTGATGCGCCGGAAGATTAACCCATAATACAGTGACCAATTAGCCTGATCGTCAATAGTCGCTGGCCCGGCTGGCGGCTATTTTCTTTCATTTTTAAAATTCCTATGTCCCTATCCTTTCTAAAAGACCGAAATTTTCTGCGCGAGGTGCTGACCATCGCGCTGCCCATCTCCTTTCAGCAACTCATCAACGCCTCGCTTAACATGATCGACGTTATCATGGTCGGGCGGCTGGGCGAGGCTTCCATCGCAGCACTTGGTTTGTCGAACCAGGTCTTCTTCGTCTTCATCCTGCTGCTCTTCGGCCTGACGAGTGGCATGGCCATCTTCACAGCGCAGTTCTGGGGCAAGCAGCAAGTGGATCCCATTCGCAAAGTGTTGGGGATGAGCATCCTCGTATCCACCTCGATCGCGCTGCTCTTCACGCTGGCCACGACCCTTATGCCAACTGTGGTGCTAGGTTTCTACACAAAGGATATGGAAGTGATCGAGATCGGCGCACAGTACTTGAGCATCGTGGGCTGGTCTTATGTCCCCGTTGCCATCGCCACATCTTATATTGCCACCATGCGCAGCATCCATCTTGTAAAACTCACTGTAGTCGCGACCATCTCTGCCTTGGTGTTCAAGACCATTTTGGGATACATGCTGATCTTCGGTGTGGGCGGATTCCCCGCGCTTGGAGTTCGGGGCGCGGCCATCGGCACCGCTTCCGGCTGGACCCTGGAATTGATCCTGCTCTTCATCCTGGTCTACACTCAGAAGACTCCCCTGGCGGCCAATCCGCTGACCTTCTTCACCTTTGATCTGTCCTTCCTCGCGCGCGTGCTTAAGACCACGCTGCCAGCGCTTGCCAATGAAATGTTCTGGTCGTTGGGGATCACCACCTATAACGCCATTTATGCCCACATCGGCACAGACTCGATCGCAGCCATCAACGTCAACGCCACCATTGAGGAATTGGGATTTGTGGTCTTTATGGGGTTGGGAAATGCCTGCGCGGTGATGGTGGGGAACCGTATCGGTGCGGGGAAAAAAGACGAAGCCTATGAAACCGTCCGCCGTGTGGTGACGCTCAGTGTGATGATGGCATGGCTGGTGGGGTTGCTCGTCCTCTCATTGCGAAACGCGGTGGTTGGCTTGTATGACCTCTCTCCCGAGGGTGAACATAACGTCCGTATGTTGATGCTGATGATGGCCTGTGTATTGTGGGTCCGCATGTTCAACTTCTCCACCTTCATTGGCGCCCTGCGGGCGGGCGGGGATACGCGCTTCGCTCTGCTGATGGAACTCTGCTCCATTTGGCTGATCGGAGTCCCCGCAGCGTATATCGGAGCATTTGTGCTTCACTTACCGGTCTATTACGTGTACCTGATGGTGGGGTTGGAAGAGGTTGCCAAGGCCTTTGTCAGCGGCTGGCGGGTACATTCCAGAAAATGGATTCATGACTTGGTGAACATCTAAATAAAAGGACGCCATAAAGGCGTCCTTTTATTTTTTACTCTGACTTTGTCTGTGCCAGGGAGGGACTGAATTTTAGCCAAACCTGCCAAATCAAAAAGCCAAAGCCCGCGGCCAAAGCAATGGCCAAGACATAGGGTATGGCCTGTTTGACGATCCCGCTCAAAAGATGCCACTCATGCCCAAGGAAATACCCCGCCCCGATGAATAGAGTACACCAGATATAAGCCCCTGCAAAGGTGGCGATGGCGAAGGTTGGGAAGGGCAGGCGGGTCATTCCGGCAGGAATGGCTACAAGAGTGCGGATGCCCGGCAACAGCCTGCCAAAGAAAATAAAGCCCGTTCCATACTTTTCGGCCATCCGTTCAACGCGCTGGATGTGGCGCAGATCGACACGAAAGAACACGGCGATCTTATATACGAGTGGGCGGCCGCCGAGCCTGGCTGTCCAATACAACATAGATGCGCCAATGACACTGCCGACTGCGGCGAATAGCCCTCCCAGGAATACAGTAGAAAAGGGCAGGTTATGGGCATCTATGAGCATCCAACCTGCGAAGCCAAGCACCACTTCGCTGGGAGTCAGGCTGGTCGCGTTCTCAATGACCATGATCAAAGTGACGCCCAGCCAGCCGAGTTCATCATAAAGGTATTGCAATGCGTCCAGGATCGTTCGTTCGATTTGATCAAGCATGTTTTTTTACCTCTAAATGGATTTATGCCCGATATTACACCACCTGGGTTAGATGCAGTTTAAATCCAATGAGAGGTGGATTAATGCACATCCACCCGGATGGTTATGTATTTTGTACCTCTTAATTTCCCCAGCCCGCCAAGCAGGTTGAACATCAGCCCGTATTTCCGTTTGAACAATTCTTCAGTTTGTTTGATTTCATCAGCCGCGTCCAGCACCATGGCCGCAGCGTCGGTCCATTCTCCGGTCGCTTCGCCTGATGCAGTCGAAGGGGTGATGCGCACCCGGTTATCCCGGCGGATTCGTTTTGTTTTGCCGGCACTGGCCGAGGTCCAGATGCGAAGCGATTCTCCATCCTGGGCAAACCAGACGGGTGTCTTGATCCCCTCTCCGTTCTTTCGAAATGTTTCGATATTCAAATATTGTTGTTGGTTGAATGGTATTAGTTTTTCCTTCATGGGAGACCTTTGTATTTGTTGATTTTCCAGTCCTCAAAACGTTTTGTACCCAATTTGGAAAGCAACAGGGTCATTCCAAAAGCGATGAGGAGGTTGGTAATGAAGAAGAAGAGTACTTCTTCCAGCGGCAGGATGCCAAAGAAAAGAATCCCCGTGGTCTGCGTTTTTGAGATGGACCAGGTGGTGTCGGTGAGCGCGACGATGTCCATCAGTGAGAGATAGAGACCGGGGACGAATACTGCGGTAAAGACGAGATTGCGGTGATGCCAGAGGATGTCGGCGCCGTAGAGTAATTGCGGGAAGATGGCGGGCAGCGCCCAGAACTGGATGATGGACAGGTATGTCCATTTTTCGCCGCCTAAAAAGAACATATATGTGAAGATGAGCCATGCCGAAAAGGTGATACCGAACGCAGCGAAACGAACATTCCTGTTGGGTTTGAAGGCCTGTGAAGGTTCATGCAGCCGCCTCACAAGGAACCACCACCATAGCCCGGCGAGGATGGTTTCAAGAACGAAAAAAGTATATTCTTCAATGGGTACGTAGCCAAGGACAATACCGGTGACAAGATCCGGGTTGTAATACCAAACGCCAGTGGCAACGAGGTAGTTATCCCACGGGGTGGTATATGCCACGGCAAGGATGATATGAACAAGAATACCGATCCACACTGCTTTGCCGTCGTTGAAGCCCGGAGTTGGACGATTATGTTTATTGTCCCACCAGGTGATGACAAGAAAGATCGCAATGGGAAGAACAAGGAAACGGAGGAGAAAACCGAAATAGGTCATGGTAGTTTAATAGTCACAGGGTCTAATGGTCAGGTGGTAGAGCCACTACCTGCCATCAATAGTTCTTCTTTTCACCTTCATCATCACACCAGGCCTGGGTTCTAGGGTGGCTCCCATATGAGCGTGGATGGGGTGACCGGTAAATTCAAAAGTGAAATATTTGAGCAGGTATGCAAGGACAACACGCGCTTCAGCCTGACCGAATGCCGCGCCAACGCATGCCCGCGGACCGCCGCCAAATGGAATGTAGCTCATCGGCGGGGTTTTGCGCCCGTGGGAAAATCGCTCGGGACAAAATTGTTCGGCATTTTCCCAAACTTCCGGGTCGCGGTGGGTGAGGTAGATGGAGTAGAACATTCGCTCCCCAGCCGGGACCGTACCTTCCACAAACTTGATATCTTCTGCAACACGGCGGTTACCAATATGAATGGGCGGGTACAACCGCAGTGCTTCCTTGATCACATTGTCCAGTAGGTGGAATTTACCTTCAGATCGGTCCACTTCCCGCACCACATTTGCAAGAGTTTCAGGGTGCTGCCCCAGCAATGCGAACGTCCATGCAAATAGGGCGGTGGAGGTATCATGACCGGCGATCAACATGGTCAACATCTGGTCACGGATGATATCGTCATCCAGACCGGCGTCGATCAGGTGCTGTAAAAAGTCGCTGGTCTTTCCATTGTTTTTTCTTCTCTCAGCAATGATCGAATATAAATAGTCATCCAATGCTTTGAGAGACCTGCCATACCCCAGCCTCGGGATCTTCCGCCATAGAATCCATAGGCCAGGTGAAACGTATTGTATGGTCTTCAAGATCGGATCCCAGATCTTCGGGATGTCGTTCCAGGCGTCTTTGTTGAAGAGCGTCTGCATGATAATGAGCAGCGCGATCTTGCGGCCTTCCACTAGCATATCCACGGTTTGGCCATCCCGCCAGGTGGCAGCCACTCGTTCTGTTTGACTGGTCATCATCTCGGTGTAATTGGACAATTGCGAAGGGTGGAAGGGTGTTTCCATCAGGCTGCGATAATGATCATGCTCTTCGCCGTCTGTTACCAGAACGCCGCGATGCAAAAGGTCGGTCACCGGGTCGGTGTTGCGCCATAATAATTTGTTGCGATCGGTGACCAGCACTTTGCGGGCGGCATCGGGCCCGAAGACCACATACGGACGAAAACCAGGAATAGGGATTTGAAAGAACCGCCCTACATGTTCCGCCATCACTTTTAATGGCCCCAAAGGAGAGCGCTCTTTTATGAGTGCGGTAATTGCGGCGCGGCCAGTTTGCGGGGAAAGTTTTTGCGTCATGGGAGTGGTCCAAGAAATTCTTCCACGGCCTGCATGAATGCTGCCGGACATTCTTCGTGTGGTACATGTCCACATTGCGGAATGACGGCCAGTTGAGCGTTTGGAAGTTCTTCTGCAAGACGCAGGGATTGTTCAGTAGGCACGATGCGGTCATCATCCCCTGTGATGACGAGGGCGGGCAGATCGACTTCACTGATATGTTCAGCCAGACCGCTTTCACGACTGGAGAGGGTGAGATACCAAAGCGCTTTATCCCAATCGTTCACTTGCAACGGCTTTTGATAGCCCGCAAAGATCTCGGGTGTGATTTTTGCGGGGTCATGCCAGGCAGTTTTGAGAAATTCATTTCCCTGAGCCTGTAATTGTCTCCCGAACAAGGGGCCGATATGGTCGAATTGAGGTGTGCTCAATAACGGGCGGATCCATGCGGGTGCGCCTCCGCCCGCGTACACTGCCGGGTCGACGAGGATCAGGCTTTCAATCCGCTCCGGGTATTGAAGGTAGGCCAACATGGAGATCGTACCACCTGCTGAGTTGCCAACGAGCGTGACCTTTTCAACACCAAGCGCGTCCATCAGGCCGATGACCAGATCGACCTGTGCCTCCTGGCTGTAAGGATTTTCGCCCTCCCATTCCATCGGGCGTTCGGTTAAACCAAAAGCCGGGCGGTCATAAGCAATGACCATGCCATATTTCGAAAGCGGTTCGGTTACTTCACGCCAGGAGAAAATGCTGGCGCCGAAACCGTGCAGAAGGATGAAAGTCTTTGGACCCTCGCCGTAGGTCTTGTAATGAACGTTCACGCCATTGACTTTGACAAAGAGGCTGTCTGAATCGGTGAGCGCATCAGCGGGAACAGTATTCTCAAGGGGTGGCACGGGAATAAGGAATGGAACGACCATGGCCAGGATCACCAGAACCGCCAGGGTAATTCCCAATCCGCGTAAAAGTTTTCTCATTATCGAACTTGTTCCTTTGAAATGTTATATGCCTGCAAGGTTCTTTCTTTTACTATCTCGCGGTCTACAATAGGTTCCGATGGATAACCGGGAATGTTTATTTCATATTCCCAGGGAGCGTGGATCTGTTTGGCGTTCAGCCCTCGCAATTCCGGCACCCACTTGCGGATGTAATCCCCATTCGGGTCGAACTTGGTGCTTTGCAGCACCGGGTTTAAAATACGGAAGTATGGTGCAGCATCGGTCCCTGTCCCGGCCGTCCATTGCCAGCCGCCGTTGTTGGGGGCGATGTCGCCATCGAGCAAATTTTGCATGAACCAATCTTCGCCCCAGCGCCAATCGATCAGCAGGTCTTTGACGAGGAATGAAGCCACGATCATGCGGGCGCGATTGTGCATCCAGCCAGTCACTTTAAGTTGACGCATCGCCGCATCCACCACCGGGACGCCTGTTTCGCCCCTCTTCCATGCTTCATAC
>DAOQBX010000048.1:0-8408 GCA_035340155.1 Anaerolineales bacterium
AATTTACGCGGTTGCTCATACCCAGCCCACACCACGCCATAATATCGATTCTCATGCCGAAGCGCAACTGCCAGGAGGGCCAGCGGCTGAGACTTCGCCGGGTCGAACTCGATCTCACGCGAACGCGTCAGATTAGGCAACACCAGCTTCTCCTGGCTTTGCACAAGATCCAGGATCTGATCGTCCAGATAAGCATAGGACTCCTGCGCTGAGCCCAGCGCAAACCGTGAAGGCAGTTCTACATAGGTATCCGGCAGAATGCTCGGAGACAATACCACACTGACAGAGTTGGCCCCTGTGGAAAGGATCGCTTCGAGCACCGGCTTGACCGCATCCTGCATCTCGAGGCTGGAGGCTACGCCCTGACTCACATACAATAAACGATTGATCTCTTCCAAACGCGCTTGCAGGCCCACGCGCATCTGTTCGAACGCACGGCTCAACTGCGCCACTTCATCTTCACCGTTCACCTGAAGCGGGTTATCGAGATTTCCCTGCGCAATCCGGTTTGCTTCCGCTGCAAGCCCCTGCAGAGAACCTGTCACCACGCGCAAGCCAAACCTCAAGGAGAGCATTGCGACAACAGCCAGCACAATGATCATCAGCGCCAAAGGCATGGCAATATTCAACGCCAGTTGCTGCGCCCGCTGCGCAGGGATGGTCAGCACTATGGCCCATGGACGACCGCGCACTGGCTGGTAAAACTCCATCTGGCGGGTCCCATCCGAAGCCGTACTATCTCTAAAGATCGGGGAGCTCGAAGGTTGTCCGTTGTACGCAGGAACGAACTGAGACTTGTCCGAATGGTACATAACGCGATTGTTCTCATCAAGTAATGCTCCTGTACCGCCCAGGTCGCTCATGTGATCAAGGCTTTCAATCAGCGGCAGGGTCAATGGATTCGATTCCAGGGTGCTTCGCCCGACCAGAATGCGCTGTACTGACCCAGAGGAATCCACCACAGCCACCATGAAAGAAACGCGTGAGGGTTCGTTCAAGGCTGTAGCGGGAATTGCATAGATCTGGGTCAAAACGCCGTTCTGGGCCAGCAAAACACCGTTCTCTTCCTCTTGATACAGGTCAAAACTATCTTCAGGGATGTTTGGATAAATGGCGAGCAGGTTTTGCCCGGTGGCATCGGTCACAATGATCTGGTCGAAGTACGGCACCGCCTGCATGCGCGATCCAATGATGGATTTCAATTCATCCCTGGTGGCATCCAGCAGACGCGGCTCAGCGGCCAATTGCACTGCAAGGTTCTGACCCGTCTCCAGGAAGAAAGGCACACTCTGAGATGCCGACTCTGCCGCGCTGGATAAACGATCTTCCAAAAGATCACGCGCCGCGCGTCCAGCCACCACCCAATCACCTACCAACAAGGTCAGCAACAATAACAGAATAAAGGTCCCAACAGCAAAGAGGAAGCGAGTCTCCAGGCTTTTCTCTCCCGGGGAAGGCAATGCCGGTTGCTGACCACCCCAACGAGCGGGGAAGGCCATCGAAATGATCTGGGCTATCAGCCCACCTATCAGCATTTCTCCGGCAAAAGCCAGCGTCACCACGCCCGCATTACTAATGGCAAAGTCAAGGCGCGCTGTGGCCGGGGCTGAAGCGCCCCAATTGGTGAACAGGGCGCTAAGTGTATAAAACAAGGTGTGAATGGGGATCAGCAATATTGCTGAAGCCAGAGGCTGGCGCAAGATCCGATAGGCCGTGGTACGATAGCGCTGGCGGGCATTTAAGGAAAACCAAATCCCCAAAAAAGCAAATTCGAGGATCGGGAAAATCGAATAATAATCCCAGACCCCGCGCAACAACCCTGAGAACGCCCCCAACACCGCTGCACCCAGCGGCCCCAAAAAACCGCCACCCAACATCCATGGGATGGTGGAAAAGATCATCATGGCAGAACCCGGCGCATCCGCAGGCAAAACGGGCAGGGGCCGCGCATAAGCGGAAGTCAACCTGATTCCAATAAAAAGTGAATTAAGTGCCGTGAGGACGAACAGGCTTACAAATAACCCCCAATTCATTCCCCCACGCGAGGATTGATTCAAACGCTGTTGATATAGCAGGTACATCACACTCCCCAACAGAGATAACCACACAAACCAGCCTGTAAGTGTGGGCGGCGCTGGGAACGGAATGCCTTCCAGGAGTGTGAGGATAAACTTCATTTTTCTCAAATTATAGCCCCAAAATGAATGCTGCGCTTAACAAGAAGGAAAAGTCACGAATATTCGCCGCGGTACTTTTCAGGGAGCAGTTCTGCCAAAGCCGCCATTATCTGCCCAATTCCTTGATTTAACGCTTCTTTCCGCCCTGATTCATGGTCATCCAACCGGAGTAGTTTCCCCACCCGAATTTGGACTGGAGCCCTCCGGAATCGTTTTAAGTGTCCATACACATTTACGTTCTCGGTGCCGGTGACAGCAATCGGCAGGATGGGCGCACCTGACTTATAAGCCAGGAATGCTGCACCACCTGAACCCTCCTCCAAAGCGCCTGTCAGCGAATACCGACCCTCAGGTGCAAGGATGATCCGCCGCCCTTCTGCCAGCCCATCCAACGCGGCGCGCAAGGCTCGTTTATCCGGCCTCCCGCGGTGCAGCCAGATCATGCCATACCAGTCCATGAGTTTGCCTAGGATGGGAAGATCGTACAGTTCGATCTTGCCAAGCGCGTCTGGTGTGAAAGGCAGGGCAGCGATCACGGCTGCAGCGTCAGCGTCTCCCAAATGGTTGATGACAATTAAGAGCGGGGTTTGAAGCGGAATATTCTCCATCCCTTCGACTGTGACCCGCAAACATATCCACGAGATGGATTTAAGCAGCCCATGCGCAAAGACACGAAAGGCCCGGCGCGGGCCGGTGAGCCGGGGAAGGCGTACCAACTCCGGCCGCCAGACTTCGGTGACAGGCTTAGGCGGGGTGGATGGCCTGTCCTGCATACACTCCGTGATATTCCTGCGGCAGAAGCCCGGCGATATGGTACATCACAAGATCGGCATTAGACTGGCGTAACTGCCTGCGTCCCGCACCTTTTTCCGTCACCGGCGGAAAGTGAATGGGTTTGCCGATGCGCATTTCAAGTTCAGGTTTTTCGCGACGCATAGCCCGCTGCCAAAAATCGTCGGTGGTGCCCACCAAACCAACTGGAATGACGGGCACACCGGCATGTTCGATGATATACCCGACACCGGGCAGGGCACGGCGCATGGCTGTTTCGTGAGAGCGTCCTCCCTCCGGCGCAATAACCAGCGGACGCCCAGCCTTCAGGACCATGAGTATCTTTTCCAGCAGCGAGCGGTCGTATTCGCCGCGGTGGACGGGGATGACTCCGTACATCGAGAGCACCAGACCCTGCCCCTTTTTCGTGAATACATCCGCAGCACCGACGACCTCAGGTTGCTCCGGCCAGAAGGAGACCAGGAATGGCGGGTCGAAGATCGAGATATGGTTCATCGCGATCACATAGGGCGTCCCGAACGGGATGTTCTCCCGTCCCACCACCTTGACCTTTCCAAGAAGATGGAACAAGGCGCGGAAGATGGGCCGCAAAAATATGCGGTTGAAGCGGATATGCAATGGGATGCGATAAGGCTTCATCGAAATTTATTTGCACAATTCCTGAAGGCGCGCGAGGACCTGAGCGGCATCCAGTTTGTCAGTGTCGATAAGTACGGCATCGTCAGCAGGGCGAAGGGGAGCCACAGCACGGGTCGAGTCGATGCGGTCGCGTTCGATGATCTTTTTCAGAATTTCCTCAAAATCGGCCTGACCACCACGGGCCACGATCTCGCTGTAACGGCGACGCGCGCGTTCCTCCGCACTGGCATCAAGATAGACTTTCAGATCCGCCTCCGGCAGGACAACCGTGCCAATATCGCGGCCGACCATCACCACCCTGCCGCGCAATCCGATACGACGTTGCTGTTCGGAAAGGGCTTTGCGCACGCCGGCATAGGCCGATACAACCGAAACGTTCGCATCTACATCGCCGGAACGCACATCCCAGGTTACATCCTGATCTGCGACCCACACATCCGAGGCGCGCCCATCCGGTTTGGAAGCCGGGCGGATATCGATCTGCGCATCCTGAGCCAGCCTGGTGACGGCGGCTTCATCGCGCAGGTCCATATCCTGTTGAAGCGCGACCCAGGTGACGGCGCGGTACATAATACCGGTGTCAAAGAATAGATAGCCAAGCACATCGGCCAGTTTTTGCCCCACAGTGGATTTTCCCGAAGCGGCAGGACCATCGAGAGCGATGATGGAAGGAGGGTTATGGTTTGTCATGATACCTTTGTTCAGTTTACAAAAATTCACCACAGCCGGTGCGGAATATTTACAGTTCCGACCGCTGTGGCGGCTTAAGCAATTGGATTCACATCCGGTCAGTTATCAATAAAAAGATCATCGCGCGCCCAGAGGATGATAGTATCACCGACCTGCGGCATCTCGCGCAGAGTAGCCCAACGGAACCAGATGCTTGAACTGGCTGTATCCCACATGACATTCTGGTTCCAGGAAAAATCCTGGCCGCGATATGCCGAGACGAGCGCGGGGTCCATCTCAAAGGGGGTGATAACAAAATCCGGCGCGCTGGTCACGCTCAGCGTTTCCACGACTTCAATTGGATGATCGCGCAATACCCATTCCAAAGCCGGAGACTTCACTCTGACGATGACCACCTCGGATGTATTATCGTCACCGGTGGCGAATTCGGAAAGTTGATCAACTGAGTCACGCAATAATTCCGCCTGAACCGGGATGGATGTCTGCCACCATAATTCAGGGGAATTCATGCCGCGCAAACCGGCCGCCCCAAGAGCGCCGCCCAGGCCAAGCGATCCCAATGCGATGGCCAGTCCCCACACACCACCGATCCGTGCTGTCCGGGTGGACCATCCTGCCGCCACCAGCAACAGGCTCAGTACCAACAACACCAGCGACCCGATCAACATCCAAAAGCGTATAAGGTACTCCCGCGACTCGGGCGGGAACCAGGTCAACCCGGCAAAGCCCAGCCAGGCGAAAGCCCAAATAAAGGCGGTCAGAAAGATCACACCCAGCACTTCACGGCGCTCATCGGCATAGATGTTGAAGTGACGCGCAAACTCCAGCGCAGCCAGAATAAGCATGGGGATCAACGTCCAGACCAGATCGCTCATCTGGCGAGCAGGCAGGAAAACCACAAGCAACAAGGAGACCAGCAACCAGACGCTCAGGAAAATGATACGCGGCGAACCCTTGACCCATCCGCGAATGGAGGCGATGACCGCCAACAGCAAAGCCAGAGGCTGGTAGATCACCAGAGACATCGCAACGATAAGCGGCGTGAGGTTCGACCCTTGGGTCCATTTTCCAACAAAGGCGGGGATGGAGGCAAAGGCCGCGCCAAGGCCATCGGGCACGGTGAGGAAGAGCGTCCCAGCGGCAAGGAAGGATGCAGCAAAGAGAATCCATATGGCAGGCTGGATATTGACCGTGAATGGCCGCGCTTCAGACTCCGCCGATACTTTCTCTCCCTCTGATGATTGTTCATCCGCTGATGGAACGCGGCGGTTGAACAATTGGAAGATGGCCCACGCAATGCCAAACCCCAACACCCCCAGCCAGACGGACGGTCCGCTGAGGAGGGTCAGCGCTGCAAAGAAAGCCGCCAACGACAAATTATTCCGATTGAGAAATCCCAGCGTAAGAACAAAAAAAGCGATCGCGAAGATCGGACTTGCAGCCTGACGGGAGATGGCGATCAAGCCCGGGTCGAGGGCAATGAAGAAGGCCAAAAGCAGGCCGGGGCGGGGTTTGATGCGCCCGTCAAAGAGCAGGGGCGCCAGAACGAGGAAACTTCCCACCAGGGCAGGGAAGAAGCGGGCCAGGAAATTCGTCCCACCGCCGTAGAGTAAAAATGCCAGCGAGGTCGAAAGGATGTAAAAGGGATGCGGATCGAGCGGGGTGGGCGCGCTCTGCGAAATATGCAACGCTTGCAGGGCAGGAGCGGCCTCGGCATCGGTGAGCGGCATGGCGCCGAGTTGGATAAAACGCATGCCAACAGCAACGAGGAAGGCCAGCGAATAGAGCAGGGCTTCGTGTTTAAAGCGTCGATAGGTCATGGGCGGTATTGTATCAAAGTCCTAGGGAACTTCGTAAATGACGGTGCCGCCCTGCTGGAAGACCGGCGTGAGGTAGATGGAAAACTTTTCTTCATTGACCGGCATGGAGTTGCGCTCCAGCGGGCCGATGTAGATATAGCGGATATTGTATTGCTGCATGATGGCGTAGGCTTCATCCCAGCGTGATGTGACATACAGTTTCTGGATGTCGTCACGACGGCTGCCCTGGGGCGTATAACTGCCGCGCCATTGGGCTTCGTGACCGGGCCAACCGAGGACGGTCTGTTGGCCGGTGAAGGCGGAAATGCGCCCATAGTAGCTATAGCCATCGCCCACGGCTTCAGCGAGGATTCCCTCCGGCGCAGCGCGCAGGAATTCAATACCCAGCGCGTCATCGGGATTCTCGCGCTTGATGCGTTCAAAGTCATCGAGGTTGTAGCCGAAGTACGGCTGGAAGTTGTTGGTCTTGGTCATCAGGCCAAAGAGCGGATATAGCAGCCCGCAGAATATGACCAGCCCCACCAGCACGCGAAAGCCGATGTTCGCCAGCAGGCCGCGCACATTTTGCAGCAATACGCTAGCGCCAAACGCCGCCACCAGACTCCACAACATCCACGCCTGATAGTAGAACTTGAAGACCGTGTTAATACGGTAACCGAACTGATCGCGCAAATAGACGAATTCCGGGGCAAGGATGAGGAGGGCGCCGAGGATGAGGAGCAGGAAGGAGAATCGATCGGCACGATCGTCTTTTTGACCCTCATCCGCTTCAGATCGAAGATCAGCTAATAGGGGATCGCTAATTAGGTCTACGGTTTTCGGAAAGAGAAAAGCAATTGACGGAATGAGCACGGCCATCAGGGTGACAAGGCTGCCAATGTGATCCAGGCGCTTCAGAGACGTGGCGGCCAGGTATTGAGCGGCGGTCATGTTCTGCGAAGAGAGGAAATAGGCTACAAAATCCTTCTCCACCAGCAAACCGATGAGCCCGAGCAAGATGGCAAAAACGAACATCAACGCGGCAAAGCCCAGGCCAATGGTGAAACCGAGTTTCCAATTGGCCTCCATCTTTTCGCCACGCCAGATGTAAACCAGATACGAAAGGATGGGCAGCAGCAGCGTACCCCACATTACCCACAGATGTGTGCCGCGCGTTACGTACATCAAGTTCGGCAGAATACCGCCCGCTTGTGAGGAAAAACCAAGATAAAACGGAAAGTACAGGATCAGCGAAACAATTCCCAACGGCAGCCCAAGCAGGAACATATCCTCAAGCCGCGCCCAACTCCAGCCGGTCTCTCCCGCTCGCCAAATGACATATGCCAGAACGATCAACGCAGCGGAGACGAGAATATCCCAGGTATTGAGGAAGGCTAGTCCACCGAGGACGAGGGCGGCAAAAATAAATTGCTCCGCGCTGACATGCAATCGCTGGCCGAACGCTTCCATCTTTCCACGCCAGCCACCGAGGAAAATATTCAAAGCCACCGAGATGGCCAATAACCCAAAGGGGATTGCCAAAACATGCGGATGCAGGTCGCCGAGCAGGAAGGAGAAGAAGGGAAACTCGTCGATCACTTCGCGGAAGCCGCCCGTCATATCGTAATCTTGAATCACGCGTGAGGCCCGCCACCACCACAGGTACCGGTCAGGGATGAAGCCAAATGGCTCCACAGGGGGCTGGGAGAGTTCCTTCATATCCAGCCAGGTCCAGAATGAGCCGGTCCAGTGACCCGCGGCATCCTTCGACCAGCCGAGACCGAGGCGATGAATCACTTCCAGCAGGGCCTCAAAGTTTGATACCAGCAGCAGGAAGAGGGGAGCCAGCAGAGCGTGAACGATGGACGATGGACGACGGTCCGCATTCTTCGGTTCGCGGCCTGTTCTGGCAAGCAGGTTGTTAACGATGCCAAACGCACCCACTGCGCCAAGCGCAAAAATGAGCGCGGTCATCAGGTTGTGCGCCATGCTGCCATTGATGTCCGCGAGTCGCGCCAGCATGGCGGTCATCACATAACCGAAGTAATAATAGGAAATGGCGTAACCCGAAAGCCACGGGTCCTGCGGCGGGAAGGTCTCGGAGCGCAGAATGCCATTGATAAACGCGAGTTCCATTGGCTTCTCGGTGCTGCCCAGTTCCGGGTTCGCAGCGCGGACAACGGCTAGAAAGGCAAAGGCGGTGAGAAAGAGGATCTCGGTAGTAATGACCAACGTCAGATTGGTCTTGAAAAAACTGACGATCTCCGATCTAAGATTCACGAACGACATAATGCTCAGACCCGCGACCGCC
>DAOQBX010000049.1:0-8375 GCA_035340155.1 Anaerolineales bacterium
ACAGAGAGAGCGTACACGGTAACGCTCTGACCGAAGAAGGCAACACAGATGTGCCCACCTGTATCGACTGTCACGGCGTGCACAATATCCAGGCTCCCACCTCGGTCACCTTCCGCAACAGCACCCCCTTCCTTTGCGCAAAGTGTCATACCGATTCATCCATTATGGATAAATACGGTATCTCAACCAATGTGCTCGACTCCTATGTGGCCGATTTCCACGGTACAACCGTCAAACTCTTTGAAGAACAATTCCCCGACCAGCCCACCAACAAACCCGTTTGCACCGATTGTCACGGCGTACACGATATCTCCAAAGTGAATAATCCCAGTACCGGCATCGCCCTGCGCGAGAACCTGCTGCTCAAATGCCAGCGCTGTCACCCTGATGCCACAGCAAACTTCCCTGATGCATGGATGAGCCACTATACTCCGAGCCCGCAGAACTTCCCCATCGTATATGCGGTCAATCTGTTCTATAAATTCTTCATCCCCGCTGTGCTTGGCGGTATGATCTTCTATGTTCTCACCGACATTTACCGGAGAATCATCAATCGAATCAAAGGAGTCAAGCACTCATGAGCAAACAGACCGCTGAAAAACCCGTCCAGTATGAGCGCTTCCCCATCTGGCGCCGCATTGAACACATCATTATGGTGCTTTCGTTTAGCACCCTTGGCCTGACCGGCCTGCCCCAAAAATTCCCAACTGCCGAACTGGCTGTCACCTTCGTACAGGCGCTCGGCGGCATCGAAAACCTGCGCGCCATTCATCACACCGCAGCCATCATCATGATGTTCGGTACTGCCTACCACCTGATCTACATGGGTTACAGCGTCATCGTCCTGCGCGATAAAATGTCCATGCTGCCTTCGCTTCAAGACGCCAAAGACGGCCTGCAAGCCCTGCTTTATAATGTTGGTTTCGCAAAGGAATACCCCAAAATGGGGCGGTATACTTTTGAGGAAAAGATGGAATATTGGGCCTTTGTGTGGGGCGCGGCCGTCATGGGTGCCACTGGCTTCATGATGTGGAACCCAATCACCGCCACAAAATTCCTGCCCGGCGAGTTCGTTCCCGCCGCAAAAGCAGCGCATGGCGGCGAAGCAGTGCTGGCCGTTCTGGCCATTATCATCTGGCACATGTATGGTGTTCACATCAAACGATTCAACAAGGCCATGTTCACCGGCATGCAGACCGAAGCAGAAATGCTGCACGAACACCCGCTCGAACTGGAAGAGATCAAATCCGGTAGGATGCATCGCCACCCCGACCCGAAGACTCTTCGCAAGCGCCAGATGATCTACTTCCCCATCGCTGCCGTCCTGACCCTTGCCATGCTCGGCGGAATCTATGGCTTTATCAACGCTGAAGAAACTTCGCTCACCACCATCGACCCGCTGACCGAAACGCAGATCTACGTCCCGCAAACCCCGCAACCTTAAGCGCCACAAACCGCAGGACCTGTTTTGTGTTCTGCGGTTTGCCGTTAATCACTCGCCAAAGAAATGGAGCAGATATGAAATTAGGTGAAAGAATCAAAAATTTTTTTTACCCCGAACCAGGTTCCCCTCGTTGGATGTTCTTCCTTCCATACGTTGTGTTGATCCTGATCTTTATCGGGGCCGTGTTCGGCGGCATCCATACCTGGGAATACACCAATTCACCCGTGTTCTGTGGAACAGCCTGCCATACCATGCCGCCACAGGATACCGTCTATAAAGAATCACCGCATGCGAATGTGACCTGCGAGGAATGCCATATCGGGCGGGCCTCTTTTATGGACCAGGCCATGCGTAAGACGCAGGGTATCAAGGAAACCTATTACGAGGTATTCAAACTCTACGAATATCCCATCCGCGCCAAGGCCCTGCGCCCCTCGCTGGACACCTGCGAAAAATGTCACCGACCCGAGACCTTCTCTGACGATAGTCTAAGGCAGGTTAATCATTATGCCAGCGACCTCGATAATACCGCCTCCAGCGTATATCTGATCATGAAGACTGGCGGCGGCGACAATCGTCAGGGGAACGCTCGCGGCATCCACTGGCACATCACCAGCAAGGTGCTCTATTATTCAAACGATGAACTCAGCCAGGATATCCCGTACGTGCGCGTGTACAATGACGATGGTACCTATACAGAATACACTGATGTTGAATCCGGCTTCGACCCCACCACAGTGGACGAAAGCCAGCTCAAGCAAATGGACTGCGTCACCTGCCACAATCGTGTGACCCACAACTTCAAGGAACCCTCCAGGTCTGTGGATGAATCCATGGCCAGTGGGTTGATCGACCCGACCATTCCGTTCATTCACCAAAAGGCCGTGGCCGCCCTCACTGCAGGTTACGCTTCACGTGATGAGGCCATGCAGGCTATTGCCGCCATTGAAGACCAGTACAAGAGCAATCTGTTCGACTATTACAGCCAGAACGGCGACAAAATCAAGTCAGCCATCTCTGAGATCCAGGCGATCTATGACCGCACCGTGTTCCACGACCAGAAGATCGACTGGACCACGTATCCGAACAATCTGGGGCACATTGACGCTCCAGGGTGTTTCCGTTGTCACGATGGCAAGCATCTCAACGCGGAGTTCGAAGCGGTCCGGCTTGAATGCAATATCTGTCATGCCATCCCGGTTGTTGCCAAGGCAGATGATTTTGTCACCAAGATCGAGATCAGCCGCGGGCCGGAGCCGGAAACCCACCTCAACCCGAACTGGATCAGCATGCACAACCAGGCCATTGGGCCATCCTGTGCGAACTGCCATACCACCAAGGACCCCGGCGGCGTGAGCAACACTTCGTTCTGTTCCAACACTGCCTGCCATGGCAATGTGTTCACCTATGCCGGTTTCGATGCGCCTGCGTTGCGCGAGATCATTAAGAGTCAGTTGCCTCCTCCGGAACCCGCACCCGAAATCCCGACCCTGACCGGTGACCCGACGTACGCCAATTACATCGGGGCCCTGTTCACCATCAAATGCACAGGCTGCCATACCGAAGGCGAGGCTGCGCCCGAAGGTCTGGACCTCTCCACCTATGCCGCCATGATGAAGGGCAGTGAAAATGGAGCGGTCATCAACCCTGGCGACTCTGCCAACAGCTTGTTGATCCAGATCCAGTCGGCGGACCATTTCTCCAATTTCACCCCCGAGGAACTGAACAACGTTATTCAGTGGATCGATAACGGCGCGCCGGAAAATTAATTTAAGCAATAGAAGTAAAACGAGTCGCCATCTGGCGACTCGTTTTTTGTTTAATTGTCTTCCGCAAAGTATTTATTCTTCCTGATGTCGCAGGCGTGCGCCACAGGTGCGGCAAAAACGATCTGCAGATTTGGCACGTGTACCGCACTGCGGGCAATACGACTCACTTTCGGACTCCCCTTCTTCTGTATGAGAGTGACTGCGACGCCGCGATTTGGAACTCGTCCGCCCGGAGCGCAGGAAGTACAAAACCCCACCGATGATCATCACCACGCCCAGACCGCCGATAATATACGGCAGGGAATTACTAAGCGAGACCCGACCCGGTGTGTTTTCATCCACTGGCGCGGAAGGTTGAATGCCCTGTGGCGGATTGGCAAGCGTATCAGTGGTCTTGTTGTATTGCATGGTGAGGGTGAACTGTTCGCCGCTTCCCAACTGCACTGGTTTGTTGACATAGGTCTTCAGGTCGCCAGACTGCTCGACAGAAAGCGCGGGCTCGCTGGAGAACGAAGTTGTGTCCACCGGTTCGAGCACGCTGACACTGAAAGAGCCCACCGCATAAGCGCCATCCCAAAGATATGAGAAGAGCCGCTGGTCGCCGTTAAAGGTCAGTGGTTGATAGTACTCAAAACGATACATGGTGCTGGCGGTGACGGGCACCGTAAAGACTTGAAACTCACCCTCTGAGGTCGGGCCTTCAAAATTGGAATTCATCAAATTCCCGTCCGCCGTCTGGGCCGCCACGGCGATGAGATTGGCCTCCTGCGGGATACGGAAAGTCAGGTCAACTGGCAAAGAGGTGTCTGACGCCACCTGAAAACTGACAATGACCAGCATACTAGGCTGATCATATTCGGGCCACAGTTCCACAGTGACATTGGAAAAGGTGGTATTACTTTGTGCGGATACAAGTGTTGGGAATACAAACAGGATCCCCAGCAATAAGATAGCGATGAACCGGCGCATGGAATCGTCCTCCAAACGATAAGTGATTTTCCTTATCTTACCATGCGCCATTTTGGTTGTGGGAAAGCGCCGTCACGAACCGTCATCGATGAATGTCACCCTTTCGATCAGATCGCCTTCACCAATTGCCAGCAGGCGCGGTTATACGGCGTGTCGATGCCATGTTCTGCACCGCGCTTCGTCACCGCGCCGCAGATGGCATCGATCTCGGTGGGCGCGCCTCGCCGCACATCCTGGAACATGGAGGAAAGGTTCTTTGCAGTTCTACGCGCCACATCCTCCACCGCTTCAATAGGGTTGCTGAACGGCAGGGATACACGCTCTGCCCTCGCCACATCTGCCGCCTCGCGCGCCAACGCCGACATGACCTTGTGAGTCCACGAGTGTGAAAGCAACTCCCCATTCGGAACGCGCAGCAGCGCGGTCAACGGGTTGATGGCGGCATTGATGATGAGTTTGCCCCACATCAACGAACGCGCATCCTCGACGATCTGCAGATTGAAATTGGAAGAACGCAGCGCCGCTTCCAGCGGACCGAGAGCCTGATTCTGTTCCAGTGAGAGGATACCCTCACCGCCCACTTTGACAAGGCCCGGCCCCAGCAAAGTGGCTCCAGTGGTGGTAATACCGAGGACCACCCGCTCAGGCCCAAGGTCCCGCGAGAGCGTTTCGCGGTTACCAAGTCCGTTTTGCAGAGTCAGCGCAATCCCATCGTGGGGGAGAATATCCTTCAACTGACGCGCCACGCGTTCCGTCTGCCATGACTTGACGAGAATGACCACATGTTTGGCGCCCTGCACTTCGCGCGCATCACTCGTGGCATGGACGTTGAAAGCACGTTCTTTCCCATCAGCGTCCACGACCCGGGCGCCCCGCTCGCGCAGCGCAGCCAGACCTTCCTTCCATGTCCCCAGCATGGAAACGGAATGACCGGCTTCGCTCAGGCGTGCCGCAAAAAGCGTAGACAGAGCCCCAGTGCCAACCAGAAGGATATCCTGAGTCATTGAAGTTCCTTTTCGAACTCAGTCCATTCTTCTTTGCTCATCTCAACCGTATGGTCGGCAGATGGGAATCTCCGCGTCTCCACATCATCAATGTATTCGATAAAAGCCTGCTTCATAGTTTCGTGAAGGTTGGCATATTTTTTTACAAATCTGGGTGTAAAGCGGTCGAACAGACCCAGCAAATCGTGGGTCACCAACACCTGACCGTTACAGCCCACCCCCGCGCCAATGCCGATGGTGGGAATGGAAATCTGTTTGGAGATCGCCTCTGCCAGACGGCCAGGCACAGACTCGAGCACAAGGCTGAATGCGCCCGCTTCTTCGAGGATCTTCGCATCCTCAAGCAGGCGTTTTGCAGCCGATGCAGTCTTGCCCTGAGCCCGGAACCCGCCCAACTGATTGACCGATTGCGGGGTCAGTCCGATATGCCCCATGACAGGGATGCCCGCACCAGTGATCGCGCGCACAGCGTCAGCCCGTTCGCGCCCTCCCTCAAGTTTGACCGCATCCATACCGCCCTGCTGCAGAAAGCGCCCGGCGTTTCGGACGGCCTCCTCCACAGAGACCTGATAGGACATGAACGGCATGTCACCGATCAACAAGGCCGATCTCGCGCCGCGGGCCACCGCGCGTGAGTGATGGAGCATTTCCTCCATGGTGACAGGCAGGGTGTTCTCATAGCCCAGCACCACCATCGCGAGTGAATCGCCCACGAGGATGGCATCAACGCCCGCCTTGTCCATCGCCAGGGCGGTGGGATAATCGTAGGCGGTCAGCATGGTGATCGGCTCGCCGCGCTCCTTCTTTTGGCGGAACACGAGAGTCGTCACTTTTTTTCTTTGTGACGTGGTGGTTGGAATTGCAGTGGTTGACATGGTACCCTCCGGTAAAGGTAGAGTCCGCTTGCGCCGCCCCCGGCATGTGCGCTTGCGTCAATAAGGATTTTTGGTTTTGTGTTACCTGCCGGTCACACAAAACAGGCGCCGTCGCGTTCACAAGGATACACGCGGTAAAACCATTATTCCATAATTTTGTTTTTTCGCCTATAATAAATTTATCAGAACTTTGTCTCAAAAACTATCACGTTTCCACAAGGAGAAACTTCCATGCGTAGAATGTTCGGGTTTTTGATGGGGATTTTCGTGGGTGGGTTGGTCGGTGCTTCGGTGGCACTATTGCTGGCACCCGAATCGGGTGAACGCTTGCGCGGACAATTGCGCGACCGTGGCCAGTCTTTTATGAACGACATCCGTCATTCTGCAGATGCACGCCGTATTGAACTCCGCGAGCGGCTGGATACCCTGCGCACACCCCGGGAAATCTAACTGTCTCTATCTGTCAGGATGGATCTGTAGAACTCCTCCACCCTTTTCATATTCATCCCATACTCCGCCCGCGCGGAGATAATTCCTGCATTCAGACCTGCGGCTTCCCGTCGCAGGTCTTCTCTTTCCAGCCCCAAAAGAATCGCATCAGCGATCGACTGGGGGTTGGTCGCATCCATCAGCAGACCGTTCCGCCCATGGGTGATCCATTCACGGATGGATTCAAGATCGCCCGCAACAGGGAAACACCCGCAAGCCATCGCCTCAAGTAACGTATTCGGCGTGCCATCGTGGATGCTCGGCGAAACCACGATCTGTGCGGCACGAAACACATCTCCCATCTTTTCATGCGAAAAAGCTGGCAACAGGTTTACAGCGTCTTCAATCCCCAAATCCTTTATCCACTTCAAAGCTAGTGCCTCCCCCTGCATCGAAGCACACAGGAACTTTGTCCCTGGCCGTTTGGACAACACCATCGGAATAGATTTGAAGAACGAATCATTACGGACATAGGGCCGCACCCCGCGCGGATTGATGATGATCGCTTCAGTCACCGGCTCTTGCGGCGGATAAAACACCCCGCTTCGGATTCCGCCGTTGCCGGGTACAACCAGCGCAGGTTTATCCTCGCCCAAGCCCCATTCACAAGCCAGCCGCGCATCGCGGTGGACATCGGCATGCAGCGCGTCTGCCGCCTTCATTGTCTTTTTAGTATACGCTCGCATCAGCGGCGTGGAAGGTGCATGCAGAGTAAGGTCATTGCCCCAAATGGAAACCAGAAACGGAGCCCGAACTGCGAGGCCGCTCAAAGCCTCGGCGGTCAGCATTCCTTCATAAGGAATACGCATGGCATGGATGAGATCCGGCTGCACATCATTAATGAATTTTCGCAATTTGCGCGCGGCAGCGGGAAGGGTCAAGGGGCCGAGCCACTGTCGAATTTTGGTACGCAGGCCCAGGGTCCGGGAGGAAGCGCTGGACGGTGCCGAAGTCCGCTTTTTGGCGAAAGAGAAGGCTGCGGGTGTGAATTCCAACCGCCTGACGAGGAAATCCGGTTCATCGCATTCGAAGGTGGAGGCAATATAGACCTCATCGCCCCGTTCTGCAAAAAATCGGATCCAGTTGTGTGAGATGGGCGAACGGGCATCCGTGACAAAAAGCAGGCGCATGAAGTGATTATACAACCCAAAATCCTGAGATTCGCCCCTGTGGTTTGTAGTATATTTAAGCCATGAGCAAAGGTCGCATCCTTATCGTTGAAGATAATATGGATACATATGAACTTGTAAGATTCATTCTGGAAAAGAACGGGTATGATACTTTTCTAGCGATGAATGGCCGCGACGGCGTCAATGCAGCCAGTAAGCAGAGGCCCGACCTGATCATCATGGATCTCTCCATGCCGGAGATGGATGGCTGGACTGCGACGCGCCTGATCAAGCAGAATACTGACACCTCGCCCATTCCGTTGATCGCACTTACAGCGCATGCCCTGCCAGGAGACCGGCAACGTGCCTTTGACTCCGGGTGTGATGAGTACATCACCAAGCCCATGGATCTGCTCGAACTTGTGGAAACCGTGGATCATTGGATTCGCATCTAACAGACTATAAAGTAATTTTCTTTTGCGTATTCATCCACAGACGATGCGCATCGAAACATGTCATCATGGAAATGCCATTACCTGCGGGTTAAACTCAAGCAACATCAATATTTTCAAGAGGAGTCCTATGAAACAAATTTGTGTCGTCGGCGTCGGATACGTCGGCCTGGTAACTGCGGCATGTTTTGCCGATCTCGGAAACCGCGTGGTTGCACTGGATGTAAACGAACAACGCGTTGAAAATCTCAAAAAGGGCATCAT
>DAOQBX010000050.1:0-8360 GCA_035340155.1 Anaerolineales bacterium
TGATCGTGTCGATCGCGATGGCGGTCTTGCCGGTCTGGCGGTCGCCAATGATCAGTTCGCGCTGGCCGCGGCCGATGGGGATCATCGAGTCGATGGACTTGATACCGGTCTGCACCGGGGTATCCACGTCCTGGCGTTCCACCACACCCGGCGCAATGCGTTCGATCGGGCGGTAACCTGTGGTCGCGATCGGTCCCTTGCCATCGATAGGCTCGCCCAAAGCATTGACCACACGCCCGATCATGGCATCCCCAACCGGCACGGAAGCGATGCGCCCAGTGCCGCGAACGGTCATGCCTTCGGTGATACCATCGTACTCACCCATCACGATCACACCGACGCTGTCCTGCTCCAGGTTGAACGCAGTTCCCATCACGCCATTCGAGAACTGCACGAGTTCCTGTGCCTTGACATTCGCAAGCCCTTTAACGCGGGCAATACCATCGCCGGCTTCCACCACCACACCAATATCAGCGATATTGAGTTCGGGCTTAAAACCATCAATTTGTTTCTGCAGATCACTCGTAATCTGCTTGATCAAGTCTGACATTCGGTAGCCTCCACCAAAAAATTCGTTTTACGTACAAGAACCCGGATAAGTCCCTTATCCGGGTATTTTTTCATTAAACCGGCCTTCGTGAGCGAGGGCACAAGTAAGCCAATGATACCTGAAAGGCTATTGATTGTCTAGTTACAAACATCGTTTACCTTAAGAAATCCATCCAACCCTTGCCATCTGGACATCTTATACTATACTACTTAATAAAAAATTTGATTTTCAGGAGAAAAATCAAGAACAATGAGCATTCCACAGGATGATAAGCCTCCCCACCGCCGCCCCAAACGCTATTGGAAAGTGGCTGTTCTCGCAAATATCAAGGATGAAGATCAACAAAAACCGGAGGGGGTTCCGCCGGATGCATTTGCCGATTTTGACCATATCGAAACCGTGGATTCGCTTCGTGCCGCGATCGAAACGGATGGACACTCCACGGTCTTTATCCACGCTGACAGGGATCTACCCTACGCCTTAAGGGAAGAAAATCCCGACATCTGCTTCAACATCGCCGAAGGCCTCGGGGGGGATGCTCGCGAAGCGCAAGTCCCCGCCATGCTGGAAATGCTCGGCATTCCATATACCGGCTCGCGGGTTCTGACGAACGGCATCTCCCTGGATAAAACCCTCACCAAACGCATCTGGCGGGATCGCCGCCTGCCGGTTGCGCCGTTCCAGGAATTCCAATTCGGCGATGAACCCCTGCGCTCTGAACTGAACTTTCCACTTTTCGTAAAACCTGCGCGCGAAGGCACCGGCATGGGTGTGGACACAAAGGCCATCGTCAATAACGAAAAGGAATTGCGCGAACGCGTGCAATACATCGTCAACGTATACCAGCAGCCCGCATTAGTGGAGACCTTCCTGCCCGGACGAGAATTCACCGTTGGCATTATGGGACGGGCCGACTCAAAGTTATATTCCCGCCACCCGGAATGGTATGAAAAGGATGGTTTTCACCGTTTCCCCATTCTGGAGTTGGATAGCAGCCGCTCCGTCACACCGTGGGTGTATAGCAACGAGGCCAAATCCAAAGAGGTCGGCGCGGATGGTTCGCCCGGCTATTTCTGCCCGGCAGATATCGACCCTGAACTCGACAAGAAACTCAAGCACCTTGCTTTGCGTGCCCACCAGATCCTGAATGCACTCGATGTATCCAGAACCGATATCCGCCTGGACGAAGATGGCACTCCGCGCCTGATCGAGATCAACACCCTGCCAGGCCTCACACCCGGCTACAGTGACCTGTGCCTGCAAGCCGAGGCGGAGAGCATTCGCTACGAAGACCTGATCCTGGATATTCTGTACTTGGGAGCAAGTCGCTGGGGCATGCTGCCAGCACGAGAATTTGTACCAGAGCCCGCATCACCACGGAAAAAGTAAACAAAAAAGCCGGTTGCGATTACGCAACCGGCTTTTTTGTTTATCTGTTAGTCGTCTCCACCTTCGTGCTCACCGTCTTCAAAATTATTTCCTTCATGACAGGCTACACAAGTCGCTTCACGGAAGTTATTTGGATGGCATTCGCGGCAGGAAGCACCGCCATGATAGATTCCGCTTCCGCCTTCGTCTACGCGTGGTTCAGGGTGCGGGAAGTTGAACGTAGCAGGCGACCACGCGGAAGTCGTATGACAGGCGGCGCAATCGGTTCCGAACGCGCCTGCATGATAAGCCGGGTCCGCATGACAATTTACACAAGCCGTGGAAAGCCCCTCGAAGGTACCGTTGGTATGGCATTCTTCACAACGAGTATTTGAATGCGCACCGTTCAATGGGAAGTTGGTGCGATCGTGGTCAAAAGTAGCATTCTCCCAATCTGAGGGGTTATGGCAGGACTCGCACTGGGTACCGAATCTGCCGTCATGCTCGTCATCCTGCTGATGGCAGGAATAGCAATCGGAAGGAGTGCCTTTGAAGACGTTATTGACATGACACTCTTCACAGGCTACTTCGCTGTGCTCGCCTTCAAGTTTAAAGGTTGAAAGGTTGTGGTCGAACTTGGCTGGTGTCCAGCCGTCAGGCGTGTGGCAAACTCCACACTCTGCCCCATAGGCACCAGCATGCGGATCATCCTTCAAGTGACACGAAGCGCAGTCCTGCGAAGCAGATTGCAGGTCGGCCAGGGATCGGGCATCAAGATGACAGTCAGTGCATGACGCTTCGTTATGTTCGCCGATCAATTGGAATGCAAAAGTATTGTGGTTGAAGTCACTGCCGAGGCGGTCCACTCCATCATGGCATGCAAGACAATCCATGCCAAAAGAGAGGGCATGGGCCTGGGCGAAGGCAATGTCCATTTGGCTGTGACAGTTCTGGCACGAGTCTGAAGCGAAGGTGGTCACATCCTTGCTGTGGCAGTCGGAACAGACAAAGGCCTCGTTATTGGCCTTCCGCTGATGGCCTTCAAGTGAATATCCCAAGGCCTCGTGCGGAAATGCCTGCGCGCCCATATCGGTTAGAGAAGCGGTCGGGCCGCGATGATCCATGTGACAATCCCGGCAGGCAAGGCGGGGATCCTTTTGAACAATGGCCCCATGAAGTTGGGCCACGCTCAACATCTGCTGGGCGATGTTGGTATGACAGGCCAGACAGCGATCAGACATGGTCTCTGCGCTCCACGGCGCAGCATGACACGATTTACATTCCTTGATCTCTGCATGCGAGGCGACGCCGCCCATGGTCTCCCCTTTATCGGCGTTGAGCGCGCCTGCGCTGAACATACTTCCACCGCTAGCGAACGCCACTCCCACAAGAACGAACAAGGTGATCAGCGCCGCGATCGCGCCCATTCCCGTCAGACAGCCAAAACGACCGGTGTTATTCATTTATGTCTCCTATTTCAACAATGTGGCGTAGTAGAGTGCCGCTCCTACGTGCAAAAAGGCGGAAATGAATAACGCAACACCGATCGGGATGTGCACCGTGTGCCAGAGGGACATTAATTGTCTGGCAC
This sequence comes from Anaerolineales bacterium, assembly GCA_035340155.1. GTDB lineage: Bacteria > Chloroflexota > Anaerolineae > Anaerolineales > Villigracilaceae > Villigracilis. The sequence continues at coordinate 3,510 of DAOQBX010000050.1, forward strand.
GCTTCAAAGCCTCCTGAGAAAGTGTGCCGTCGATCTCGAGACCGTCCATTGTGCGGGGAATGCGAGTGGAAATATACCGCCCAATGAAACCGCTGAAGACGATGATCATGGTGAGCAGGGTTGTGGCGCCTGCCAGGCCGTTAAATTTCCAGGACGTATGAAGCAACACCATGAAAGGTCCCACCAACCCGGTGAAAATGTGGAATTGCAGCCAGCTGGACATTTTCCCCCATGCCGCGCTGCGACTGCTTTTTCGCAGGGTGTATAGGGTTTCTGTCATCAGCATCATAATGAAGCCGATGATTCCAAGTGAATGACCGATCAATTCGCTGGCAGCGGGAATTTCCTGAAACCAATACACAACAAATCCATATCCCAGCGCAAGCAATGTACATACAAAAAACGCCCACCATAGTTCCTTATATCCGCGAAGCATCGAAGCCCTCCAGGGTTGAACAAAAAATTAAAGAGCCCAATATCCGCAGATATGGACTCTTGTATGGAAATTATTTCAGACTGTTGAATGGTGATGTGACCAGAAATCCACGATCAATTCAGCGATGCGATCTTCATGTGAAAGCAGGTCTGCACGGATCGGGGAAATATCCAAGCGGTTCGATATGATCTTCTGCAACGGAATGGATAGGGTCTGGTCGCCCATCACCAACGCCCCGATCAGATGCTTTTCGCCCACGATCAACCGTACCCGGTTCACATCAAAGCCACCCTGTGCCACGATGGCATCCGGCAATTGGCGCCAGGTCTCGCTATCGCCGCGGGCAATGCCAACCATATCGTCGTCCCGGCCATGGCCGACCGCACCGATGATGGTCGTCGTTAACCCGGCCAGGCGGGTGACATTGAAAGGCGGCTCTTTGACATAGGGCTTGGTCTTTCCGGCCATGTTCAGACCGGCGGAATACCCCTGCTGGCGCGCTGGCGTCCATAGACTATCCAAAACTGATTTTCCGGTCAGCGGGTCGAAGGCCTGCGCCACATCACCAGCGGCGAAAATATCCGGGTCATTCGTCTGCATGAATTCGTTGACCAGAATCCCACGCTCCAGTTCCAACCCGGCAGCCCGGGGCAGGTCGAGGCGTGGAGCCACGCCAATGGCATAAGCCACCAGGTCGCATTTGATGGTTTGTCCACTTTTCAAGCGAACACCTGTTACCTTGGTCTTGCCCAGAATCTCGGCCAGGTCGGACTTGTAATGGAGATCCACCCCTTCCATTTGCAGGCGGGCTTCAACGATCCTTGATTCCTGCTCATCCAGAACATTGCTCCAGTAGCGATCACCGCGCAAGAGATAATGAACATTGACCCCGCAGGAATGCAGTCCTTCGGTCAACTCAAGGGCGGTGATCCCGCCGCCTACAACCACGGCCGTCCGCCCGCGTTTGGCTTGCTTCAAAATACCACGCACATCGTCGAGATGATCGAGCTTCACCACACCGTGCAATTTCGCGCCAGGAACCGCTAATGGAACGGCACGGGCTCCGGTTGCAAGAAGCAGCTTGTCGTAAGGAAGATGCGATTTTCCATCCAGTACAATGAACTTCGCCGGTCGGTCGATCAGCGTTACACGAGCCTTGATGTATCGAAACTTTAGACGGGCATAATCATCCCGGTTCTTTGGAAAAAGCGCCTTATCGTGAATTTCCCCAGTCAGAACATAGGCCAGACCAGGCCGGGAATAATACCCATGAGGGTCATCGCCCACCATGACGATCTCACCGCTTCGATCCACGCTGCGGATGGCCTCTATTGCCGAAATGCCCGCCACCCCGGTACCAATAATAACGTATCGCATTATTCCCCCTCCGTAAACAGATCAGTGCGATCAAAACGCAAGACACCACGCGGACAACGCGCAACGCACTCGCCGCACGTCAGGCATTCGCTGTGCTGCACCGATTCTCCCCGCCAGGCATGGGCCCGAACATCAATACCAATGGGGCAGTTATATGAACAGATGCCACATTGCACGCAGCGCGACGGGTCTGGAACAACCTGGCCCGCAGATAACGCAGTGCGCCGGTTGGCATCCCCTTTAAAGATATTTAGAACTGACAATGGAAGTCTCCAATAATTAAATAGTCGACTATGCAAATAAAAAGTTACGGCTTGCACAATCGGTTTTTTCTACTTCAATTGTAGGACTGACATTTATCATTTGAAAAGTGACTTAAATCATGTTCAATTCTGTTTTAGGCTTTCAATTTCCAAACAACTATCAAAATCTTGTGAATTAACAAAAAAACAGGGCTGTCTCACGACAGCCCTGTCCATTTCGCAAAACAATTCAGTCTTACGCGAGGGGTACCACGTTCGCGGCCTGCAAGCCCTTGGGACCTTCCTCAATGGAAAACTCCACTTTCTGTTCGGCTTCCAACTTGCGGTAGCCATCGGTCTGAATGGCGCTGAAATGAACAAACACATCTTCGCCACCATCGCGCCCAATAAAGCCGTAGCCTTTGGTCGCATTGAACCACTTGACGGTTCCAATAATACGTTCAGACATCTTTTACTTCTCCTGCTGGAAAAAAATTTATGCCCATCCACCTTTACGCTTTCAAAGGCGAATTGGGCACGTTGGGCGCAAGATTATCATGCCTGATAAGCAGTGTCAAGATTTCACGCCTGAAATTGCAGAGAGAATTTCACCGCCTTGAACTATTTTTCACCAATCGACAACCAGGGGATCAACATGGGAGTAACGCGCTTATATTCAGCATAAGCCTCTCCAAAATCCCGCAGGAGTTTGCGTTCCTCAAAATAGATGCCGGTCAGAACATATAAGGTTGCGCCAACATACAGGGTCAGTGAATTTTGGGATACGCTCGGGGTCAACCAAATGTACAAGAGACTGAATGTATATAGAGGATGCCGGACAATGCGATATAAACCGCGCGTCACCAGCGGACCTGTATCTTCTTTCTCCACAAAAAACTGGCGCAACCCGACGAAGGAGAGCGAGTCTGTTTGTAGGAACGCCACTAACAGAAAAACCGCTGCAACCAACTGCCCCGCAAGCATTGCCAAATTCCAGGGAGAAGGAACCTCATAGGCCATGCGATTTGGAAGTGAGGCGGTCAGGTAAAAAATCGGGGCAAAGCTAAGGACAGCGAACACGTTGTAACCGAAGCGGTAAAAACGCATCATCTCCCTGCCCAGGATGCCAGCCAGCATGTCCTTGGCAAAATGCGACGCAAGAAACGAATGAACCGCACCCCAGAGGGCCAGCGAAAGAAGAATTGTGAAGATGCTCATATTGATTAGATGCAGAACAAGTGGATTTCGTTACATCTGGAAAATAAAAAGGCGGATGGGTAAATCCAATCCGCCTTTTCTAATTCTCAGGAATCATTCGCCGCCAAAAGCTGGCAGTTCAAAGGTCTCGCCGCCAGCCTGCACCACATAGAAAGGCTTCCAAGCTACACCAAAAATATTGACATAGACATCCGTCTTCTTGGGGGTGATGGTCACTTCGCTGGCATCACTGACGATCCGCCCCCACCGGTCGCTGATCTCACGGACAAGGTCATCCCGTTCACGCTCCAACAGGGCAATGTCTTTCTTGAATTGGGCAATGGCTTCTTCGGACTCGCGCACTTCTTCCTTGGCATTTTGTGCCATACGGTACTTCGAGACTGGAGTGGATACACTTTTCTTACGGCCGATCCCAAACATTCCGGCCAGGGTTTCTGCGCCGCTCAGACCGGTCTCGATATTGCGATTTCGCAGGTCTTCCTGGTCCTGACGAAGTTCACGTTCCTCACGGAAGAGTTTATCTTCAATGGATTTGATCTTCTTTTCGATGGCGGTGGTCTTCTTTTCGATCTCCGCATCACGCGCATCGCGGGCTGTGTCGGCACAGGCCTTCATGAAATCCGCCTGGCTAACATCGGGTCCGGCAAAGACTTTGAGTGCCGTGTTGGCCCGGGCTGTGACGGAAGAGTTGCGGAAGACCCAATCGGTAAAATCTTTCTGGAGGGCAGTCATCATCCTGGAGTCGTTCAAAGGCGTTTCGACCGCGCCAAACTTGGACGATGGCGCCGGAGCGCTCTCCAATCTATCTAAGGCGGGACCTGCGTAAGGGAATTCATCCCAACGGATAATGCCGCGACGGTCCAGAGTATTAACAAGGGCCGTCTTGGTCATTTCAATATCCACACCGTATTTTCTGTCCAGGACGCGGATCTGGGCCGAGGCGAGCAGCACTGGGCGATAGATCACACCCTGAGTCGTTGCGCCAAATGGCTGAGCCTTTCCTTCCGCTTGAAAGGCTTCCGGCAGGCTGTAATTTTGCGGCAGATAATATTCGCGAACACCTGCAGGGAGGGTCGGTTTGGTCATGCTGCCGCTTGCAGAAGATTGCGACACGGTTGAAGAAGAAGTACTGCGGGTTGGCGTAGCGGCTTTTGGCGCTGCAACAGGAGCAGCCGCAGGGATAGAGACCGCCTGAAAATGCTCCACCGGGGGCTGAAGGGTGGATTCTTTTTGGGCGCTAGGTGCAGGTATCGGGGCCGCAGGAAGCGCTGTTCCTGCTCCGACCAGGTCGTTAAGATCGCGGATCTGGGTGCGCGTCATGGGACCTGCCAGAAAGTTCATCGCCCAACGGGTTTGGAAGAGAATCGGATTTTTCTCATGAACATTATTCATGACGAAGACGCGCTTGCCAAGAGCGGAAATAAGTTTATCCATTTCGGCGCGTGAGAATCCGCCCGCGAGACTCTCCAAGCCATCAAGCAGGCGGTTTTTATCGCGTTCGGTTTGCAGTTTGCCAATGAACCATGTGCCTGTGTTGGAAAGAGCCTTGTAATCCATATCCACTGGATTTTGGGTGGC
>DAOQBX010000051.1:0-8319 GCA_035340155.1 Anaerolineales bacterium
GAAGGCGTGACTTGACCATGGATCTACGCGAAAAGGATCTGGTGTGTGCCGACTCTGCGGCGGCTTTTCACGAATGACGGTGTCCATTTACCAATATCCTTGATTTTTTACGCGGCGCAGAACCCAAAGGAAGAAGGGCGCACCCACCAATGCAGTGATAATGCCAACCGGGATCTCTTGCGGGGCAAGCACCACCCGAGCCAGAATATCTGAAATCAATAAAGCGGTCGCGCCGCCAAGAATGGACAGGGGGATCAATTGACGATAATCCGCACCGAACCACATACGCATGAGGTGCGGCACGATCAGCCCAATGAAGCCGATAATGCCGGAGAAGGCCACGGCGGCAGCGGTGGCAAGCGATGAAGCGATCAGCAGAATGGTCTTGGTGCGGGTGACGTTCAACCCCATTTGCTGGGCCTGGTCGTCGCCGAACTGCAAGAGATTGAGCCGATACCCAAAGAAGACGAGGATGCCCAAACCAATGAGCACATACGGCAGCATGGCAAGGATGGCGGTCCAACCGGTTTGGCTGGCCCCGCCCAGCAGCCAGCCCAGGGCGCGCCGTACTTCACTGGTGGAGCGCAGCATGAGAAAAGAGGTTAGTGAGGTGGCAAAGGAGGAGAATGCCACACCCGCCAGGATCAAGTTCGAGGTGGGAACCGTCTGCCCGACACGGGCGAGAAAATAAACGATGAAGACGGTCAGCAAGGCAGCGATGAATGCCGCCATTGGAATTGCCATCAACCCCCAAAACGAATACGGCCACTGAATGGACATGGCGATCACCGCGCCCAATCCCGCGCCCGAAGCAACGCCGATCAGAAACGGGTCTGCCAGCGGGTTACGAAAAAGTCCCTGATACGCCGCGCCGCTTCCACTGAGGGCGGCTCCGGTCAGCGCCACCAGCACGGTGCGCGGCAGGCGGATATTCCAAATGATGAAAGCGAATTTATCCTCTCCCATACCGCGCAGAATCTTCCACATCTCAGCCGGGGAGATGAAGACCGACCCGATGGCGAGGCTGAGGATGAGGGCGATGAGAAGAACAAGGAGAGAGGAAAGAAACGGTTTTTTCATATCGTAGGGGCGGGTGCACGACCCGCCCCTTTTATATCAAAAATAGGATGACCGCGAGGGTCCATTTCTACGGGAAAAGACCGGGGTGCAAGATCTTTGCCAGCGCTTCGAGGCCATCCACCAGGCGCGGACCCGGGCGGCTGATGAGGTTATCGTCAATGGGGAAGACCTGGCTGGATTTTACAGCCTCGATCTCGCCCCAGCCTTCGCGGGTCAGCACAGACTCGGGCGTGACACCCCACATCGAATCGCCAAGCAGGATGATGGATGGGTTTGTAACCACGATCTGTTCGAGGCTCAGTTGCGGGTACATATCCGCCGCTTCGCTGCCGATATTGTATCCGCCTGCGCGCTCGATCAACAAATTACCAAAGGTGCCGGGGCCGTAGGTGTATGGCTTGGCCGGGTCAGAGGCGTCGATCTCATAAAACACAGACGGGCGCGCGCTGATGGGCGCGATCTTCTCATCTACAGCGGCAACACGCGCTTTGAGAGCGTCGATCAATTCGCTAGCATCGTGACCGGTGAGCGCGGCAACGTTTTCAAGGCTGCCGTACATTTCTTCGATGGTGGTTGGGTTGTTCACATAGAACACGGTCAGGCCGAGTTCTTCCAACTGGCTGACAAGCTCAGGCGTGTTGATCTCGGCGGCAAGCACCAGGTCGGGTTCGAGGGCTACAATGGATTCCACGCTGTATTCGCCCATGGAGCCGCCCACGCTTTCGATCGCTGCGGCTTCAGCGGGGTAATCGGAAAATTCATCGCGTCCCACCACTTGAGCGCCTGCGCCAACGGCAAACAAAATCTCAGTAGTGGATGGAGCCAGCGACACAACACGCTCAGCGGGCGCGGCGAGGGTCACCTCACGGCCGAGCCCGTCTGAGGTGACGAGATAGGCGGCAGACTCGGTGGCGGCTTCTGTGGCAACGGCTTCAGTAGCGGCGGCATCCGTCGGAGCAGAGTCCACGACCGGCGTAGATGGAGCCGGAGCACAGGCCGCCAGCAGGGCGACCAGCAAAGTCAAAATCAAAGTCTTGCGAAACATTTAAATTTCTCCTGGTAGCGCGACATTCATGTCGCAGGGGATGGGCAACATGAATGTCGCCGTACAACATATAGAATCAAAATCCCCAGCAGTTGCTGGGGAGGCGGGAGAGGCAATCCATTTGGATCCGTTCTCCACCTCCTTTCCGCGAGAAGGGGTTGAACCGAATCAGAGCGGGCGACCTGGCTTGAGTGGTTTATTCGTCTCTTGGTCGGTTCGACCAGTGGACTACTCAACCACCTTCACAGTTGCGCGACAGCGCCGGGTTTACACCGGACTTCGCCGCTGGCGATTCGTTATGTTGAAGTCATTGTACCACCGCTTCAGAATCAAAGATCTTCCGGCTTTTGCAAAATACGTTTTATCAAACCACGAAACACAAAATGGTGAAAAGGAGCAAACACATACCAATAGACAAAACCGAAGAAACCGCGCGGCGCGAAATATGCGGTCTGGGTTAGCAGGCCGTCATCCACGCGCCACTCCATCCAGCCGCTGCCGGGCATGCGATAAGTGGAACGAAAAAGCACATGGTTCCCGCTCTCGAAATCGACCATATAAAAATCGTCGCGCCTGCTTTCGAACCAGCCGCGTAAACGCCACAACCAGTTCGCAAAGATCCAATCCCTGTTCTCGTCGAAGCGCTTCACCACGTTCATGATCTTTTCGGCGGGCAGGTCCGTTCTCACAGCATGATGATCGATGAAGAAACCTTCGTGCTTCAAAACTTTGACTCCGCTGGAGCCGTCCTCCCACACCCGTTCTACCTTCAGCGGATGCAAACGCTTCAGGGCTTCTACGACGGCTGATTCATAATCCATGAGTTTTACCTCGGGGAAGGTTTTTTCTGCAGTGTCATGCAAGATCACGCTGTCACTCGAAAGCCCGCCGACCAGCGCATACGCGATCGGATAGGGCACAGGCGTCATCCAGTCGATGCCGAATGCCATGAACCAGACCGGCACATACGGCAGCAAAAAGAAGCGCCGTTTGAGAGCACGGGCTTCGGCGTACATTTTCATCAAGTCGGTGTAGTGAAAGACCTGCTTCATGCCGATTTCAAAAACGCCGTTGTGACCGTTGAGGTTGGTCAGCGCGGCGATCAAATAATCGATCACGTTTTGCACTGCGATCGGCTGGGACCTGTTTCGCAGCCACAGCGGCCCCGGCACGATCGGAAATAACTCCGTCATAAAGCGGATCATCTCGAACGAGATGCTGCCCGAGCCTGCGATCACCCCGGCGCGGAATTCGGTCACCGGCACGCTGCCTTTTCGCAGGGTCACTCCGGTCTCGATACGGGAACGCATGTGCGGCGCGATGTGCTGTTCCGGGTCTGCCAGCCCGCCGAGGTAGATGATGTGCTGCACGCCAGCAGTTTCGGCGGCTTCAGTAAAGTTACTTGCGCCTTGGATCTCGGCTTCGGTATAGCCCTGCCCGCGAGACATATTGTGGATAAGATAATAGGCGGTCTGCACACCCTGCATGGCGGCGGCGAGAGTCTGCGGTTCCATCACATCGGCGCGGATCATTTCCACGTCTTTGTACCATGTCCGTTTGCATAAACGCTCCGGCTGCCTCGCCATCGCGCGGACGCAATATCCTTTTTCCAGTAATTGCGGAATGAGCAGGCTGGCGATGTAACCCGTCGCGCCGGTGACGAGGATGCGTTTTGCTGTCATTGCGAGGAGGGCGCTTTACCCGACGAAGCAATCTCCAACCTGGCAAGGGATTGTTTCATCGCACACCGTTGTGCGCCTGGTGCAAGGCAGATCAAGAGCGCTCCTCGCGATGACATAGTCATCGTTCCACCTTGAATGGCGTTACCTCAGGATCGATGGCCTCGTCAAACTCTCTGGCGGCAAGGTGACCGCTGAACACCGCCTGCGCGATGATATTGGGCGCTTCGGCATCGCCGATGATCCTCAAGGATTTGAGTCGTCCATCTGCGAGGGCGGGTTTGAGTTCGTGATAGAGCGCATCGTTGGGGATTCTGTCGGTGACCACGACGATGGCGTCGCAGGCGAGAGTCGACTCGGCGGAGGTAATGACATGGGAAACAGTGGCAGATGTCGGAGAGAAAGAGGCGAGAGCGTGGAATGGAAGGAGGGTCACGTTCAGGCTCAGGAGCCGTTTGTAAATTCGATCTCTCTCCAGGGTGTATTCCGCCCAGGCAGAGATGGTGGGAGCAGGTGTCACGAGAGTCACTTCACATCCATTCGTGGCGAGTAGATCGGCAAGCACGCCACCCATGTAGTAATGATCGTCGTCGTAGAGGATGACTTTTCCAGTGGGGAGTTTTCCCGCCATCAGATCATCTGGCGTGAAGACATTGCCATTGCCTTTAACAGGTCGTGAGTGATAGCGGCCAATGCCGTCGCGCCGCCAGGTTGAGCCGGTAGCGAGGATGACATGCGGCGCATCGGCATCGAGCACGTCTTGCGCGGTCATCGGGCTGGAGGGATAGAAATAAATGTTTTCGAGTTTGTTGATCTGTGTGAGACGCCAATCGACCACGCGCCGCCATTCGATGAGATTGGGAAGTTGAGACTCAAGCAGGACGCGACCGCCCGCCTCACGCTGCGCGTCGGTGAGAATGACCTTGTACCCGCGCTGACCCAACGCCCGAGCCGCTTCGAGCCCAGCGGGTCCCGCGCCGACAATGAGGATGTCATCGTTCGATTTTTTCGGCGCAATGATCTCGGGGTGCCATTCGCGGCGAAACTCTTCGCCCATGGTGGGATTCTGCGTGCATCGTATCGGCACAAAGCGAGTATCACCCGTGATGCAGATATTGCAACCGATGCACTCGCGAATATCTTCGTGTCTGCCTTCTTTTATCTTGGTGGGCAAAAACGGGTCTGCAATGGACGGGCGCGCCGCACCGATCAGGTCCATGATGCCGCGTTCAATCGCAGAGACCATGCTATCGGGTGAGGTGTAACGCCCCACGCCGACGACGGGTTTGGTGGTGAGCTGCTTGACGAAGGAAATATATTTTTCCTGATGCCCCTCTTTGCCAAAGCGGGATGTGATGGAATCGTTCTTCCAGGCGCTGATGTTCACATCCCACAGGTCGGGCAGTTCGGCGAGCATGGAGACGATCTCTTTGGCTTCACCATCGTGCTGCATGCCTTCTGAGCCGAGCAATTCATCCACGGCAAAGCGGACCGCCACAGCGCAGGTATCACCGACGGCTTCTTTGGTGTCTTCGATCAGTTCGCGCAAGAAGCGGGTTCTGTTCTCGAGCGAGCCGCCGTATTCGTCGGAACGGTCATTGTCTTTGGAGAGCATATGAAAGGCAAGCGTGAGGTTATGCGCGGCATAACAATAGATAATGTCGAAGCCTGCCCGCCTGGCACGGACGGCGGCGTTGCGATGCCATTTGCGGATCTGTTTCAGGTCGTCTTTGCTGGCAGCGCGAGATTGACCCGGTTCGTAACCGCTGCCACCGACCAGCCCGCGTGAGGCGAGGTCGAAGGGCGCGGCGCGGGTGAAGAGATTCGATGCATCCCGCCCATTGTAGGCAAGTTCGATACCTGCCAGTGCGCCGTGTTTATGAACGGCTTCGGTCATCAATTGCAGCGACGAGATGTCACCGTCATCCCAAATGCGTCCTTCGAAAAAGGGTGAGAGGTCGCTGGTGTAGTGGATCTCCGTTTCTTCGGTGCAGACCACGCCCCAACCTCCCTCTGCTTTCATGCCGCGCATGGCGGCAAGTCCTTTGGGCATGCGCCAGCCAAAGCCATTGCAGTGCGGCACCTGGTAGAAACGATTCGGCGCGGTAACGGGTCCGATCTGGATCGGTTGAAAGAGAATATCGTAACGGGAAGACATGGGGTTCCTTACAAGACCTGGCAGGTCAGTTCGATTTACGGGCAGTTGATCAGTTGCGGAAAGATGCTGTAGGCATATTCATCCTGCACGGCAGGTGACTCCATCGGGAAGACCAGCATCATCGCGATCACGCGCGTATCGGTATCGTTACGCACCCAATACCGGGCCTCATACTCAAAGCCCTGATCCACGGCTCTGAAGGTATAGAGTCTCAATCCATTATCGGTGGCGCATTGTTTGGCAAGCGAATATTCCTGATAGTTCCCGAACACCACGCTCCAGTTCTGGTCGGTGAAGAAGGCATCGAGATCGGGCTCTTCATAGCCGCAGGGGAATATCAACGCCTCCAGATAAGCCACAGCCGCAATGGCGTCGCTATACCAGGTCACCGAGACGCGTGTATCGGCTACCGTGTAACTGCGCTGCCAGTCGCCGCGGTCAAAGACCTTGCCGGGAAATCCCAGCGCGCGGTCAATGTCATCCTGAGTGGGATCGGTGGAGATGCAGACCGGCGTTGCAGCCTCTTGGGATGCGGGCGTATCCGGCGCAATAAGCGTGACACCCTCCTCCGTGGCAGTGGCAGGCGCCGGGGAGGGAGCGATCAGGGTCGGCAGGTCCGGTGTCGGCGCGGAGGAAGCGGAACTGCATCCTGCGAGAAAGAGGGTCAACATCAAGGCTTGGATGAATCTTTTCATGGAAAATCCTCGACGGAATAGAGTATCTGCGAGTATAGCACGCGGAATAAAAAATGCCCGGCCTTGCGGACCGGACATTCGCTTCTGACTCCAACTTATGCGGCTTGCTCTCCAGCCAGCGGGTGCACCGCTGCAGCCTAGCCTTTGAACCCCAGGATCATCTTCACACGGATCTCGGAGCGGAACACGATACGCTCATCTTTTTCTTTCGCGGTTGCCAGCGCCTGCCGGATATGCTCCAGCCCGGCCTGATAGGTGGCTTCATCCAAAAGCGCCAGCTGGGAGGTGGCATTGTGTTTGAGGAAGGGGTCTTTCAACACGGCCTCACCCACATGAATATTGCGGATATTTTCCACGATCTGCACTGACGGGCTGACCATGCCCTCGCGTTCCATCCATTGTTGCACAGCATGACCGGATGGGTAACGGCGCAGGTCGGTATCGTAGACCGTATCGAAATGATCATAGATATACCAACTCGAGACGCCCGCGTCATGCGGGTCATGCCCGATGACCGCCAGCGCGCCGCCCGGTTTCAACAACCGCGCGGCCTCCCTGATAAAAGCAGCATGATCCCCAAAGTGATGGATGGCATCCACGCAGTAGACAAGGTCGAATGTCCCGCTTTGAAGCGGCAGGTGGACCGCCGTGCCGCGCGCCAGTTTGAGCGGCGCAGGCTGTCCCTTGGCCTGATGCAGCATACCCATCGAATAATCAAGGCCATACAGGCCGTCAGTCACCTGGCCGAGCAGGTTCAACCAGAAGCCCGTGCCGCTGCCGACCTCCAGGATCGTTTTGGCTTTCACCTGTCTGGCAAGGTCCAGCAAGGCCTGCCCGCGTTCCCAGGTTTGAGAATCGGGGTAGCGTTGGTTATAGTGTTGTGCGATCTGATCGTAGTTGAGATAGTCTGTTTTCATGCAGAGGATAAGACGCCCCATTTTGAATATCCCTTACGACTCGACGATCTCCTTAACGCGCCCCACTTGTCCATTCGTCAGGCGCACCTTGATGCCGTGCGGATGCGTGGGCGAGTTCGTGAGGATATCCTTGACGATGCCTTTGGTGAGTTTACCCGTGCGCTGGTCCTGCTTAAGGACGATCAGCACAGTGAGACCGGGTTTAATGTTCGAACGGGTTTGTCCGTTGGTCATTCATGCTCCATGGCCGTCATCCACGGGCGGATCTCGTAGATGAGAAGGCCTGCTTTTACAGCAGGATCATCTGCTGCAAAAGATTCGATTTCTTCCAATGAAACATCCTTTGTTGCAACCATCATACCGCCCATGTCGGGCAGCAGAAAAGGGCCGCCGAGTTCAAGTTTACCCTGCTGATACAGCCCGAAATAGTGCCGCACATGTTCGTCAACCCCCTCTTGCTGGCGATAATCCACGCCATATTGCCACTTCGGACCAGGCTTGTGGATTACAACATACCGGATGGGACGCGCAGTTTGATCTGCCATGATCAAGTTCCTCTTTGTTGAAATTTTGACACATCATAACGGCTGCGTTTTTTCTGCGCACCATTCTGCTGGAGTGTTTTATCCCGGTTTAAATTCGTTCAGGAAGAGGGTGAAATCCAGGTCGCCGGGGGAGGCATTGAAACTGGTCAGCATGGCGGCGGCTTCGCTGCGGTGCTGCGTGCCGTGATTGACCACATGAT
>DAOQBX010000052.1:0-8242 GCA_035340155.1 Anaerolineales bacterium
TATCTCTGCGGAAGCGGAGTCCACGGCGGCGGCGGAGTCAGCGGCGCGGCGGGACAGAACACTGTGAAATCTCTCAAATAAACCAATAGGTCACGCTCTTGACGTGACCTATTTTTTCACCCCCAATCGAATAAAGGTCTTCCATGTTATAGTTTTTCATCATGAAACCAGTAACGACAAAATTGCTCCTGGCATTCGGGGTTTTGCTTTTGCTGACCCAACTTCTGTATGATCCACTCTCCACGGCGGAGCACTCCATCGGTGTGAAGCGCGTCCAAAGAGAATACCATGATGCAGGCACGACCTGGGAACAGGCCGCAATCAGTGATTACCAATTCGAGATCCATAGCCCTCTGCAAAGTATTTGCGCTGTGAATGCAGTTATCGAAGTAAGGGATGGCACCGTCTCGGCAGTGAAACCTTTGGATTTATTCTCCCCGCTCCCGGACTGGAAATGGGCGGATCCTGATTGGGGCAACGAGGTCTTCCTATGTAACTATACCCACTTCACCTTTACGCGTATTCTGGAGATGGTGGGGGAAACACTGCAAACCGCACCTTCCTCCATCCTCGCAGCGGAGTTCGACCCGCAGTATGGATTTGTCACCCGTTATGAAGATGGGATATTTTCAGGTCATGGCTGGCTTAGCCCAAAGGTCAGCGAGTTTTACAACGAGTTCACCATTACCGATTTCCAGGAAAAATAGGAGGTCATGCCTGGCATGACCTCCTATTTTTATTCGAGACAACCGCTCAACTGAATTGCCCGGGGATCTCTTCCAAAAGCAAGGCGCTTTGCCCAGGTGCTGGGAAAATTCCGCAAAGCGCGCGAGTCCATCACAGCCCGATAGTCAACCCGCCAGCCCGCTGCTTCAAGATTCTCACGGATGCGTTCGACGCCATCTTCGAGCGACCAACCTTGCTCTGCCAATGCGCCGCCATTCAAGCGGACATCCAATATGGCATCTGGCCTCAAAACGGAACCAAGCCCATTGATGAGTTGCGGGTCGCCTGTAAGCAGGCTGCCCAACAAACTGCCCCACGGAAAATTGATGGTGATGTGCGAAACCAGTCCGCTTAGCTCACGCGGCAGGGATTGCGCGCTGGCGATCACATAGAGCAGGTTCGGCAGGTTGGCGCGTGAATGTTCATGTAAATTCTCGCGGCACGAGTCCACGCCGATGGCAAAGTGGCCGGGAAAAGATTGGGCGTGGCACAAGGCAAATTTGCCGTCACCCGTTCCCAAGTCCAGGGTGATGCAGCTGTAGTTTGCAAGCCGCGCATAAAGACCGGTCAAGTCCAGATCAAGGGATATGCGTCCCCGAATCGTTTCCATTTGAAACCTCCAATTTGTCGAATTTTTGAAGAGCGACAAATTGGAGCGGGCGGGGCACGGGCGTGCTTAAACGCAAAAAGACGGCTGCGTCGTCAGGCACCGTCGAGATCGTCGGGTGTGGGCTTTTTACGAATTAGGGGGAGTGGAACTTAGCAGGGCGGGCGCGTGGTGTTCATGAAAAGATTGTAGCATTTGTTGTTCGATGGATGCATTAAAGAAAAATGGGAATCGCCCTACTGTTGACCGTTTTATTAAGGTTCATTCTCTTGCATTGCACCCGCTTCCCTTTACAATAAGTGAAATTTGTAACTATCTTGAACCTTATTTTGTTTACTGACAACCATTGACTGCCGTCCCTATTCACCGCAGGAGGTGCGCATGAACATCCACGGTAACGTCACTCCTGAATTTCAGGAGGCGCTCACGCCAGGAGCGCTTGCATTTGTCGAACGATTGGAACGGGAGTTCGGCGTCCGCAGGCGCGAGTTGTTACAAAAACGAGTCGAACGCCAGAAGATGCTCGACGCTGGAGTCCTGCCGAGCTTCCTCGAAGAGACCGCGCATATCCGCGCCGGTAACTGGAAGGTTGGCGCGATACCGGATGATCTGCAAGACCGCCGCGTCGAGATCACGGGTCCGCCTGAGCGCAAGATGGCGATCAACGCGCTCAATTCAGGGGCAAAAGTTTTCATGGCAGATTTTGAAGATGCCAACGCGCCGACCTGGGAAAATCTCATCCAGGGCCACCTCAACCTGCGTGACGCCATCGAGCGCACCATCTCCCTCACCACTCCCGAAAAAACCTACAAACTGAATGAAGATCCTGCGACGTTGTTTGTTCGTCCGCGTGGCTGGCATTTGGACGAAAAACATGTGACGTTGGATGGTAAACCCATCTCCGCTTCTCTCTTCGACTTTGGCTTGTATCTGTTTCTGAACGCGGATCGCCTCCGAAAACACGGCACGGGCCCATATTTTTACCTGCCCAAATTGGAGAGCCACCTCGAAGCGCGTCTGTGGAACGACGTCTTCAACTTCGCACAGGATGCACTTGGCATTCCGCGCGGCACCATCAAAGCGACCGTGCTCATCGAAACCATTCTCGCCTCTTTTGAGATGGACGAAATCCTGTATGAGCTGCGCGAGCACATTGTGGCGCTCAACGCGGGTCGCTGGGATTACATCTTCAGCACCATCAAAAAATTCAGCAAACGCCCCGACTTCCTCCTGCCCGATCGTGCCCAGGTTACCATGACCGTTCCCTTCATGCGGGCCTATACCGAACTGCTGGTGAAGACCTGTCATAAACGCGGAGCGCATGCCATTGGCGGCATGGCTGCCTATATTCCCAGTCGCAAAGATAAAGAAGTCAACGATCTAGCGCTTGCCAAGGTCCGCGAAGATAAACTGCGCGAATCGAACGATGGATTCGACGGCACCTGGGTTGCCCACCCTGATCTTGTCCCCACCGCCAAAGAAGTTTTCGACAGTGTGTTAAAAGATCGACCACACCAAAAAGAAAAACTGCGCGCCGATGTGAATACCACTGCCGCAGATTTGATCAACTTCACCATCCCCAACGGTCAGATCACAGAAGCGGGCATGCGCCTGAACATCAACGTCGCCTTGCAATACATTGATGCATGGCTGCGCGGTTCCGGTGCGGTCGCCATCCACAACCTGATGGAAGACGCCGCCACTGCCGAGATCTGCCGCGCTCAACTCTGGCAGTGGATTCACCATCCCACTGCTTCTCTCACAGATGGACGAAAAGTATCCATGGACTTGTACCGCCAACTTCTGTCAGACGAGATCGAAACGATCAAAACCCAATATGGGTCGCAAACATATGCGAGCAGCCGAATGGAAGACGCGATCAAACTGTTCGACGGATTGGTCACCGCCGACACGTTTTCCGAATTCCTCACCCTGCCTGCATATGAAAAATTAGATTGAACCACCGAGGAGAAAAGAATCATGTTCCACAAATACCAACCCAAATCCGTCGAAGAGTTGAAGAAAGAATGGGCCGAAGACGCCCGCTGGAAAGATGTCTACCGACCCTACAGCGCCGAAGAAGTGGACAGCCTGCGCGGCACCTTCCAGCATGACCATACACTGGCACGCATGGGAGCCGAACATCTCTGGCAATTGCTTCACGAGGAAAAATTCATCCGTGCATTAGGCGCCCTCACCGGCAACCAGGCGGTCGAAATGGTGCAAGCGGGGTTGAAAGCCATTTACCTCAGTGGCTGGCAGGTAGCGGGTGACGCCAATGACGCCCTCACCATGTATCCCGATCAAAGCCTGTACCCGGTCACCAGTGTTCCGACAGTGTTGAAGAAGATCAACAACGCCCTCATCCGCGCCGACCAGATCCAGCATATGGAAGGGCGCGACGGTGAAGTGCAATACTTCGCGCCCATCGTAGCGGATGCAGAAGCCGGCTTCGGTGGTCCGCTCAACACCTTTGAGCTGGTCAAGGCCATGATCGAGGCCGGAGCCGCAGGCATTCACCTCGAAGACCAACTCTCCTCGTTAAAGAAATGTGGACACATGGGTGGAAAAGTCCTTGTGCCCGTGCATGACTTCATCCAGAAATTGATCTCCGCCCGCCTCGCCGCCGACGTGATGGGGGTTCCCACCATTTTCATTGGCCGCACCGATGCCTTGTCTGCCACTCTCATCCGCGGCGACATTGACCGCGTGGATCATGAGCATCTCACCGGCGAGCGCACCGCCGACGGCTTCTGGATGGTGAAGAACGGGCTGGAATACGCTGCCGCCCGAGCGTTGGAGTTCGCTCCGTATGTCGATCTCATCTGGTGCGAGACTTCCACTCCCGACCTGGGCGAAGCGCGCGAATTCGCAAAGGCCATTCATGCCAAGTACCCTGGCAAGATGCTGGCCTACAACTGCTCGCCTTCCTTCAACTGGAAGCGCAAACTTGACGATAAGCAGATCGCCGAATTCCAGGATCAATTGGGCGAAGCGGGGTATAAGTTCCAATTCATCACGCTGGCGGGTTTTCACACCCTCAATGCCAGCATGTTCGACCTGGCACATGGCTATGCCCGCAATGGCATGAGTGCCTTCGTCAAAGTACAGGAACGCGAATTCGAAATGGAAAAGACCATGGGCTTCCGCGCCGTCAAACATCAATCCTTCGTGGGAGCAGGCTATTTCGACATGGTGCAGACCACAGTCACCGGCGGGGAAGTCTCCACTGCTGCCATGAAAGGTTCGACCGAAGAAGAGCAGTTCAAGCACTAAGATCGCTGGGGAAGTAATCTGTAGCGCCATTTAAAGCCGTGACTCCAACGTCTGGAGACGTTGGAGTCCGTTCAAAATTTGGGTATAATCCCAGCATCGCCCTGATAGTTCAATGGATAGAACAAGGCACTCCTAAGGCTTAGATGTAGGTTCGATTCCTACTCAGGGCACAAATTATTAAAAGAAAAAATTAATGTTCTCTAACCAAATTGGTTCTTGACATTTTTTGAAATGGGCTGTAATATTAATACTGTTGACAGCCAGGGTGCCCCCCTCACCCTGGCTGTCAACATTTAACGAACAGTTCAAATAGATAAAAAAACGGCTGGTTGAACCAGCCGTTTTTTTATCTATTTTTTGTTACCTTTTACCATTTGTCTGGCTGTCTGGAGCAGTTCATGGGCAGAGCGCAGGGTCCCTTCGCCAACCTCGCCGAGCATCTGCGAGAGTTCCAGCAGGCGCGCTTCGCCATCAAGCGGCTCGACCCTCGTAATCGTGCGGCCTTTGTCCACCAATTTCTGTACCTGATAATGCTGGTCGCCAAAAACGGCCAGTTGCGGCAGGTGAGTCACACAAAACACTTGATGGATGCGGGAGAGATTCCATAATTTTTGCCCGACCACCATGCCCACACGCCCGCCGATGCCCTGGTCGATCTCATCAAAGATCAAGGAAGGCACTTCATCAGCGCGGGCCATGACATTCTTCAAACCAAGCATGAGACGTGATGTCTCACCGCCGGATGCGATCTTGGCCAACGGCTTGAGCCCTTCACCAGGGTTCGGGGCGACAAGAAACTCAACGCGGTCGAACCCATTCTGGTCGAAGGCGATGCGCGTACCTTCATCCACCGGCAGGCCGTTAAGATCCGGCTTCGTCTGAAAGTCCACACCGAATTGGGCTGAAGCCATCTTCAGGTCATCCAATTCGATCTCAATGCCCTTGCTCATTTCGGCGGCGGCGGCTTTTCGTTTGGCGGAAAGCGTTGACCCTTGCTTCGCAAGCGTATTTAATAATCTGGCTTCCTGCATTTCAAGATCGGCGATTCGGTCGGTGGCACCGGTGATGGTCTCCAACTGTTTGCGGGCATCTGCGCCATAAGCAATGACCGCAGGAATACTGCCGCCATATTTGCGCGTGAGTTTGTGGAGCAGGTCCAGGCGCTCTTCGACATCCTCCAAACGCTTGGGATTGAACTCGATATCTTCAAGGTAATTTTGCAGGCTGTGAATGATGTCTGCCAAAGTATCGAGCATGACCTCAGCCTGGTTCGCCATATCGGTCTGACCGGCATCGATCTTCGCCAGCGCAGACAATGCCTGCGCCGCCTGGCCGATCAGGTCGGTGGCGGCAGGAGTATCAGGAGACCCTTCCTCAAGGATCGCAAGCGCCTCCTGCGCGTTCTGCGCCAACGACTCGGCGTTGGCAAGCCGGTCGCGTTCTTTGCGAAGGTCTTCGTCTTCGCCGGGCTTCAAACGCGCCGATTCGATCTCTTCGGCCTGATAGGTAAGCATTTCAATACGGCGGTCAGAATCGGCCTGTGCCTTCTTCAACTCGGACAATTCGCGGCGCAGGTTCAGCAGCGCATGATAGGTCTGGCGATACTCGGTGAGCGGTCTGGCTACATCGGCATAACGGTCGAGCAGGCCCAGGTGTGCGCGGGGGTCAAGCAGCGATAAATGCTCTGCCTGACCGTGGATATCGATCAGCCGGGCACCAATTTCCTTTAGCAGGCCCACGTTCACGGTCCGGCCATTGATGCGCGCCACGCTGCGGCCTTCACGCCGGACTTCGCGCATCAGCACCACATAGTTGGGATCGTCCGTCAGTTCTTCGCGGTTGAGGATCTCATGCACCGCTTCGCGTTCGGGACCCTTGAGTTGGAACACCCCTTCGACAAAGGCGGCATCTGAATCGGTGCGGATGAAGGTGGCATCGGCCTTACCGCCGATGAGCATGACCACCGCATCAAGGATGATGGATTTGCCCGCGCCGGTCTCGCCGGTAAGGATAATCAACCCGCCGTTGAAGTGCAGATCGAGTTTATCGATGATGGCAAAGTTCTGGATGCGGAGTTCGGTAAGCATGGTTAAAGTTGGATCCCTGAGACGCGAGAATAAACGGTGGGAGTGACGATCACCGCATAGATGACGACCGCAAAGGCAGCGAACCCGCCGCCGAAGAAGAACATCCCCAGCGCCACAGGCAGAGCGCCCAACACCACACCCGCCGCGCAGGCATAGAATAGATTCCTCGAACGGCGCTTATTGATGGCGCGCAAGGTGATGTTCGAAATAAAAACCCCTGCCCCGCCGCCAATGCCCGCAGCAAGGAAGATCATGTAAAAACCGATGAAACTGGCGGCCACGCCAACCAGAACGCTGGCAATGAGCGAAAGCACAAAGGTCACACCAAAGCCGATCAAATAGTCGTACCAGACAGCGGTATCAAAATTCTTTTTACGTTCGCTAACACATTCCTTGCACATATAACCGGTCGGGGTGCCCACTGCACAGGAGGTACAAATGTAACGCTCGCAGCGTTTGCAACGCAGGGTGGTTTCCCGGTTGGGGTGAACATAACAAGTGGTTGCAGTCGTATCGGTCATCGTGGTAATCCCAAAGAATTCTCGTTCATGTGCGCGGTCAAGTTTCGATAAAAATAACCCGGGTCTCCAAAGCGGACAAACTGTGCAGTCACATCGGCGGCGGTCACATTCACCACATCATCTTCCATCAAAGGAGAGGGAGGCTGGCCATCCACGCTCAAGACGGCATTTTCACTCTTCACTACAATGCTAACAGAGGACCCCTCGGACAGAACCACGGCCCGGTCCACGGAAAGATGCGGAGCAATGGGAACCAATAAAATGTTGCGCAATTCCGGCGGCAGAATGGGTCCGCCCGCAGCAAGCGCATATGCGGTGGAGCCAGTGGCTGTGGCAGCGATCAAACCGTCTGCTACATAACTGGTCAGTTGACGGGTGTCAACTGAAGCGGTCAGGCGTACCGGGCGCAGGTTCTGTCCACGGCCCACGACCACTTCATTCAATGCTTTGGAGTTGCCGATCAATTCACCGGCACGGATGTGCTCCGCCCGCAACATCATGCGGTTCTCGATCCAGGCCTCGCCGCTCAATAATTTTTCAAAGTACCCGCGCCACTCGCGCCGGTCGATCTGAATAAGGAAACCCAACCGGCCAAGGTTCACGCCCAGGATCGGCACACGCGACGGCGCGCACAAATGCCCGGCCCGCAGCACACTGCCATCCCCGCCCACAGCGATGAGCATATCAAACTCACCCTGTTTCACTCGTTTGCGAAGTTCTTCATCGTAGAGCGAGCCGACCGGCGCATCAAGGCCTTTTTCCTTGAGGAAGACCGACATGGCCGCCGCTTCTGCAAAAGCCTCAGGCATCTTTGGGTACGCCGTTACAACAGGATGTTTTGGGATGAAAGGCGAGGACATGCCCGAAATTATACCTTTGCGTTCAACGACTTCGGAATTCTTTAATCAGGCCCGAAAGGCGGGATGACTAGGCCAGGCGTTCTTCGCACATTTCTCGAAACCCGCATCGCTTACAACGGGACGCCTGCTCGTGTGACCGGGAGATTTTACTGCGGACATCATCTT
>DAOQBX010000053.1:0-8214 GCA_035340155.1 Anaerolineales bacterium
AGAATCCGCACCTGCCCAAGACCCGCTCCGAGATGGCACTCCCTCTCATCGTCGCGGATGAAGCGATCGGCGCGCTCACGGTTCAATCTACTGAGCAGGCCGCGTTCCATGAAGAGGATATCGATGCGCTTCAAACCATGGCTGATCAACTCGCAGTGGCGATCCAGAACGCCAAATTGCATCGCCAGGAGGAACGTCGTTCGCGTCTGTTGAAGGCGGCCAACCGTGTGGGCAAGGAAGTCGCTTCCATCCTGGAACTGGAACAACTCCTGCCGCAGACCGTGAACATCATCTGCGAAGCCTATGGACTGTATTATGCGGGCATTTTCCTGCTTGATGAAGCCGGGGACTATGCCGTCTTGCGCGCGGGTTACGGTAAGGCTGGGAAGGCCATGCTGACCGAAGGCCACAGGCTCAAGGTCGGCACTGGCTCAATGATCGGTGCCTGCATTGCGATGGGTGAGGCGCGCATCGCGCTTGATGTGGGGGAGGAACGTGTGCATTTCAAGAATCCACACCTGCCGCATACCCGTTCTGAAATGGCGCTCCCACTGATCTACGGCGGCAGGACCCTGGGCGCGGTGACCATTCAAAGTTCGGAAGAACGCGCCTTCAGTGAAGATGACATCACCACCCTGTTGACGATGGCAGAGCATTTGGCGGTTGCCATCAACAACGCGAGGTTGATCGAAGAACTTAAGGAAGCGCACAACGAGATCCTGCGTAACAAGGTCTTCGAAGCGCTCACCACCGCTTCCACCGAGGCCATTCACTGGATCGGCAACAAGACACTGCCCATCTCGCTGACAGTTTCCCGTCTGCGCGAAGAGATCGCCGATGGCAAGGTGGACCTTGAGTCGCTCAAGGAAGATCTCGACATGATCTCCGAAAGTGCAGCGCAGATCATCCAGGTTAAGGAACAATTGATCGGTGCTGTGCGCGAGATGAGGCCGCGGCCCGTGTTGTTCGCAGATGTCCTGCAGACGGCGGCCATGCAGCAGGGACTTTCACAAGATGCGTTGAACGTAAGCATCGACCCGACTGCGGCCTATGTCATTGCTGATAGCACGCAACTGACCCGCGCTCTAGGCAATATTTTGCAGAATGCTGCCGAGGCGGGCGCAAAATCCGTCAGCGTGCGCGCACATCCCTCCGAAGAACGCGGCGTGATAACCATTGAGATCGAAGATGATGGCTCGGGCATGGATGCCGATGTGATGAGCAAAGCCTGGTCGCCATTCTATTCCACCCGCGGCGTGACCCATCACGGTCTCGGTCTGCCTGCCGCAATGCATGTCGTCTCACAATCGCAGGGCCGCATCGCATTGTCCAGCTGGGAGGGCAAAGGCACCACCGTCTCCCTGTTCATGCCGCAGGGCAGGGCAGGCAGCGGCGAGGTTCAACTGGGAAGCGTAAAGAACATTCTGCTGATCGATGACAACGATGATTGGGCCGGCCTGCTCGTGGAATTGCTCAAAGACACAAAGGTCAAATTGACCCACTCCACCGATCTGAACACGATTCCTGCTGCCGATCTGATCTTTGTGGATGAGAACATCGCTTCGCTTCCCCTGAACGATGTGCTGGCAGCCCTCTCCAAAGCGAATCTTGCCTCGAAGACAGTCATCCTCACCTCGGCCATCAACCCGGAGCGCGTTACCCAATACCTGCGCGGCGGCATGAAGGATGTGGCTGTTAAACCATACTCGGCTGGCGAAGTCAGCGAATTGTTGAAGTAGTTAAAAGTTCACGGGTCTTTATGACTCGTCGGATTTGAAAGAGAAGTATGAGACCAAGATGGCGTAAAGTTTTACATGATCTGTGGGATAGCAAGCTGCGCACCCTGCTGGTGGTATTCTCCATCGCGGTGGGTGTGTTTTCCATTGGAGTGATCTCCGGGGCGTATGCGATCATCTCCAAGGATATGAGCGTTTCGTATGCCATGAACAACCCGTCCAACGTTGAATTGCGGACGGTTAATTTCGATAATGATGTTCTGGC
The DNA here is from genome assembly GCA_035340155.1 of Anaerolineales bacterium. Classification (GTDB taxonomy): domain Bacteria; phylum Chloroflexota; class Anaerolineae; order Anaerolineales; family Villigracilaceae; genus Villigracilis. Next base: position 2,002 of record DAOQBX010000053.1, read on the forward strand.
TTCCATCGAAAATACGCGCGGCGTGCAAAGTGCAGAGGCCCGGCGGGTATTTAACATCCGCGTGCGGGTGGCTGGAACCGAAAAATGGACTTCGGTGGATATGGTGGCATTCGACGATTTTGAGGCGAATACCATCAACCTGCTCACATCCATGCAAGGCAAGGCGGTCCCTGATAAACGCGAAGTGCTGCTCGAACGGGATGCGCTGAACCATATGGATGTTCAAGTCGGCGACATGCTCGAGTTTCAACTGCAGGATGGCTCCATCAAGACCATGCCGGCAGTGGGCATCGTACAGGATACGGCCATGGGCGCAGGGGATTTCCTGGCTTCACCTTATCTTTACACTACGATGAATACTATGCAGTATCTGCGCCAGCCGGAATTATTCAACCGGGCGTATATCACCACGGAGACCGGCGGTGATGATATTTTCCAAGTTCGCGAGGTGGGCGCAGAACTGAAGGACAAACTTGACAAGAACGGCACCCTGGTCATTCGTACCCGTTTCGCCGAGACACACAAGCATCCGTTGGCGAGCACGGTCAATGCCATTTTAGGCATCCTGATGGCGCTTGGTATTCTGATCGTCTTCCTCTCCAGTTCCTTGATCGCCAACACCCTGAACGCCTTGTTGAACCAGCATTTGCGCCATATCGGTGTGATCAAATTAGTGGGCGGGCAGCGCCGTCAGGTCTTCAGCATGTACCTGACTCTGATCATGGCTTTTGCCGCCCTGGCTTTGCTGATCGCAGTGCCGTTGGGCGGGCAGGGTGCATATGGCTTGGCGATCTTCATTGCAGATGAATTGAACTTCAATATTCTGGGATATCGCATTGTGCCGATGGCCCTGTCCATTCAGATCGCGGTCGGGTTGCTGGTGCCGCTGATCGCCGGACTGGTCCCGGTCATTAACGGCTCGCGCATCACGGTACTGCGCGCTCTCAGCGGGGACCTGGCCGGGGACGAAGGCCAGACCAAAAGTCAGCAGCAGACGCGCGTCAGCTGGCTCGATTGGATGATGGTGCGGGCCACGCGTATCCTTGCTGCACGTGGGATCCATTTCCCGCGTCCATTCATCATTTCGCTTCGCAACACCTTTCGGCGGCGGGGACGATTGGTATTGACCCTCTTTACGCTGACGATGGGTGGCGCGATCTTCATTGCTGTGTTCAACGTACGCACCACCCTGCACGATTACATTGGCGCGATCGGTAAATACTTTGCCGCCGATATTTCGTTGGATTTCGACCAGCCCTATCGCTTGAACGAAATGAAGCAGGCTGTCACCCAGATCGATGGCGTACTTGACGCGGAAGGCTGGCAGTTTGTCAGCGGTGAGCTGCTGGGCGCGGATGGAGATGTGCTGGAGAATATCAACATCTTTGGACCGCCTGCGAACAGCACTCTGATCAAGCCTCTGCTTGTGGCGGGGCGATTTATCCGAGCCGATGATGTCCGCAAACTGGCCATGAGCGAGGCCTCTTACAAGTATTTCCCAAACCTCAAACCCGGTGACCATGTCACTTTGAAGATCGATGGGCGCGAGGAGGAGTGGGAAGTGGTGGGTATCTTCAAGTTCGTAGATCGCGAAGGGGTGCTGGCTTATGCGCCCTATGAATACATTTCACAGATGAACGATCTTGCCAACCAATCCTATTCCTTCCGCCTGGTGACGGCGCAGCACGATCGCGTATATCAGGATGCGAAAGCAGAGGAGTTGGATAAGGTTCTGCGTGAGAAAGGCTACAAGGTCCGTGTGGCCGAAGCGGGGCGTGCCTCCCTCGACACCGCTGTGGAGAGTCTCGATACATTGGTGGTCTTTCTGTTGATCATGGCGGTTCTGACCGCCATTGTCGGCGCGATGGGGTTGACCGGCACAATGGGTATGAATGTGCTGGAGCGTACGCGTGAGATCGGCATCATGCGTGCCATTGGCGCAGATGACCGTGCCGTGATGCGCACTGTGATCGGTGAGGGGTTCGTGATCGGTGTCATCTCCTTCCTGTTGGCGATTGTCTTATCGATCCCATTCACGTATTTGCTGTCCACCATTGTAAGTTTAGCCGTGTTCGAAACACCTATTGATGTGGTCTTTACCTTTTTGGGGTATGCCATCTGGCTCGCCCTGGTCTTGATCTTGTCGGTGCTCGGGTCCATTCTGCCCGCGCGCAATGCCGCCAACCTGACCATTCGCGAAGTGCTGGCCTATGAGTAACAGTTCTGAAAATCGTAAATCATCGAAGAAGGTTTCCATGAAGAAAAATATTTGGTTTGTTCTTTCCCTGTTCGTCTTGTCTGCCCTAGTCTTGAGCGCCTGCGGGACTCAACCGACTGCAACTCCTTCCACAGTCGAAACTGCGCTTCCCTCTTCCTCAGAAGTGATCGCCGAAGGACGGCTTGAACCCGCCCGCGGTACGAACCTGACCTTTCTGGCGCGCGGTATCGTTGAGACAGTGTTCGTGAAGGCGGGAGATTCTGTCAGCGAGGGCGAAGTTTTGGCGCGCCTCACCAATGCCGGTGCGGCTGAAGCGCAGGTCCTTCAGGCGCAGAACGCTTACGACCTTCTCCTTCGCAACGAAAGCGGGGATCGCGCCCGCCTGTGGGAGGCATATATGAAAGCGCAGATCGCCCGCGCAGATGCCGAGAAGGAATGGGAGGATATCGATGTGACCGCTATCGAGGATCGTATTGATGAGATCGACAGCGACATCGAAGACCTCAAGAGTGACCTTCAGGATGCACAGGATGAGTTCGATAAATATCAGAACCTCGACAAGGACAACTCCAAGCGCAAGACTGCCGAGGATGATCTTGAGAAGGCCCAGGAAGACCTGAATGCCAAGAACCGCGAGCGCGAAGAGGAAGTTCGCAAGCGTGATGAACCCAAGTCGTCGTACGATGCGGCGTTGGCGGCCGAAGCCGAGGCTAAATATCAATATGAGATCACACTCGATGGGCCGAATGCCGATCAGCTGGCGCTTGCCAAGGCCAACCTGGATGCAGCCAAAGATGCCCTCGCTAATTTCGTCATCACCGCTCCGTTCAGCGGTGTGGTGGCGGATGTAAACGTCAAACCCGGCGAGCAAGTTGGCACCGAGACCCGCGCCTTGAGCCTCGCCGATTTCAGCAATTGGACCGTCGAGACGACCGATATCACCGAACTGGAAGTTGTAAATCTTTCCGTTGGTCAAACCGTTGGCATCGTCCCCGACGCGCTGCCCGATCTGCAACTCACCGGCACCATCACCGAGATCAGCAATGCCTATATTCAATCTGGCGGCGACATCCTTTACACTGTTCGCATCAAAGTTAATGAGAACGACCCGCGCCTTAAGTGGGGCATGACGGTCGAAGCCATTTTTAGAACAGGTGAGTGATTGAAATTCGTTTCGGATCGTGCAATAATGGAGTCGCTCCGATAAAGAGCAAAACCGGGAAAACCCGGCGACGCAAAGCCCTGATCTAAAGCTGAACTGAGCCACGATTGCAAGGGCTGCCGAAAAAAGTAAAACCGTCAAAAGACGGCGGCACAAAGTCAGAGCGTCTAAAGCCGGTGACCACCGGTCATGACCGACCGACTGCCGAAAGGCAAAACCAGGGAAACCTGGCGACGCAAAGTCATGGGTCTACCATCGCGATTTATTCTGCGATCACGATTGCCAGACTGCCGAAGAGCAAATTTTTATGCAGGGATGATTGAACGCTGGGTCATCCCTGCTCGTTTTTTTAATCGCTTCAGACTACGCCGGAAGCGGGCTAACCCCTCAGGGTATAATCCACCTATGGCAAAATCCTCCTCCCGCCCCGCTTCGACAGGTTCAGCGCGTGCCCTCGACCCCGAATCCAAACCCGATGACCGCGTAGACCATGCCCTGCGTCCGCAAAAGTTGGCGGATATCATCGGGCAGAATCAGGTCAAGGAAAACCTGTCCATTTTGATCGATGCGGCCAGACATCGCGGCGAAGCGCTGGATCATGTTCTATTCTATGGTCCGCCAGGTTTGGGCAAGACCACACTTGCCCATGTATTGGGGAATGAAATGGGAGTGAATGTCAAAGTAACTGCCGGGCCTGCCATTGAGCGCGCGGGTGACCTGGCGGCCATCCTCACCAACCTGCGGGCTGGGGATATCTTATTTATCGATGAAGTGCATCGCCTTGGCCGCGCAGTAGAGGAAGTTCTCTACCCTGCCATGGAAGATTTTGCGCTGGATATTGTTATTGGCAAGGGACCTTCGGCGCGATCCATCCGTTTGAAATTGCCGCGCTTTACCGTCGTAGGGGCTACGACCCGCCTGGCACTGGTGACGGCTCCCCTGCGGGCGCGCTTTGGCGCGGTCTATCGTCTGGATTATTACGATATTGAGGCGATGAAGAGCATTGTCGGCAGGGCAGCGACCATGCTCAAGGTTCAGGCAGATGCGAGCGGTGTGGAAGAAGTGGCGCGCCGCGCGCGTGGGACTCCGCGCATTGCCTTGCGTTTGCTGCGCCGCGTCCGTGATTTTGCCCAGGTGCGCGCTGATGGGACGATCACTCAAAAGGTTGCGAAAGAAGCGCTGGACCTGCTTCAGGTGGACCCGCTTGGGTTGGATGATGTGGATCGCCGTGTGCTTAAGACCATTATTGAAAAATATAACGGAGGGCCGGTGGGTTTGAACACCATTGCCGCCTCCATCAGTGAGGAACAGGACACGATCATGGATGTGGTCGAACCCTACCTGTTGCAACTCGGCTTTTTGGATCGCACGCCGCAGGGACGCGTAGCGACCCGTTCGGCATATGAACATTTGGGATATCAATATACGGAAGAAGGTCAGCCGAGATTGCTGTAATCCATGGAATCCCTTGCCCGTACCTTGATGATCGGTGGTCTGATCCTCTTCCTGATCGGCGGGGGAGTGTATGTCGCGGCAAAATTCGGAATTCCGTTTGGACGTCTGCCCGGGGACATTCGCATCGAAGGGGATAACGGCTCGTTCTATTTCCCGATTACCAGTTCGATTTTAGTGTCGGTAGTGCTTTCTGTTCTCCTGAATTTGATCTCAAAATTTTTCAATAAATAGATCTACAACTCCACGCTCGTGTGCATGGAGGGATAATGCATCTGCCGCAGGTGATTCTCTTTCATTTTCTCCATAAGCGGTACAGCGCCTTTTTCCTCACCATGGACGAGGAAGACATATTCAGCCTTGTTTCGGACTCTGGAAGCATATTCTACCAACAGGTCCTGCCCGGCGTGGGCCGATAGCCCGCCGATGGTGGCGATCTCAGCCCGGCAAGTGAACGTTTCGCCGAAGATTTTTAAGTGGCTCTCACGTTCGGCAATGCGGCGGCCCAGCGTATCTGGCGCTTGCCAGGAGACGATCATGATGGTGTTCTTTTTGTTCTCTAGTGCCCAACGGATGTGATACACAATGCGCCCTGCTTCCGCCATCCCCGATGCCGAGATGATGATCATTGGGTCGGTGCGGTCATTCAAGGCCTTGGATTCCTCCAGGGATTTGACATAGGTCAGGTTCTTGAATTCCAAGGCCGGGTGACCGGAGTGAACGAGTTCTTTCATTTCCTCGTCATAGCATTCGGCATGTTTCTTGAATATTTCCGAGGCGTTGACCGCTAGCGGGCTGTCCACGTATACCGGGACTTTCGGAAGGTCGCCGTCATCATACATGCGGCTGAGGTTGTAGACCAATTCCTGAGTGCGTCCGACCGCAAAGGAGGGGATTACCACCTTTCCGTCACGCTCCAGGGTGCGCTTGATCACATCTCGCATTTCAACATAGGCCTCCTCCGGGTCGCGGTGCGGTTTGTCGCCGTAAGTGGATTCCATCAGCAACACATCCACGTCATCCCCCGGCAGGACCGGGTCTCGCAGGATCGGAAGTTTTCGGCGGCCGATATCCCCTGAAAACCACAAATGTTTTTTGAGCCGTTTTTCTTCAAGGCGCAGTGAGATCGAAGCCGAACCGAGAATGTGCCCCGCGTCACGCATGGTGGCCGTCACGCCTTTGGCGGGCTCGAATGGCGTATCATAGTTGACGGGTTGCAACAGCGGTTCGACCTCTTTGGCATCCTCTTCCGTATACAGCGGATCGACCGGCGGTTCGCCGCGCTTCATATTATGATAACTGGCGCTCTCCGCTTGCTTCTCTTGAATGTGACCTGAGTCGCGCACCATCACATCGGTCAATTCGGCTGTGGCGGGTGTGC
>DAOQBX010000054.1:0-8081 GCA_035340155.1 Anaerolineales bacterium
GGCGTCAACTGCAGCGATGGGCGATCCACAAGCGGCGGCTTCGAGAAAGACAATGCCCTGGGTCTCGATCTCGGAGGCGCTGACGAAGACATTGGCGGCCGTATAGACTTTGGCCAGTTCGAATTTATTTGTGATGAAACCGGTGAAGTGCACGCGGGATTCCAACCCCAAACCCTTGCACAGATTTTCAAGCGTGGATCGCTGACTGCCGTCGCCTACGACCAAAAGATGCGCTTCAGACTTCCCGATAACTTTTGCAGCGGCACGGATGACTTTATCCACACCCTTGTCAGTGTCCAACCGGCCCACGTGGAGAATGATCGAAGCCCCGGCGGGGATGTTGTATTTTTGGCGGACTTCAATACCGGCATTTGGGTAAAGACCTGGGTCAAAAACTTGCGGGTCGATCCCATAGGGGATGGTGACGGATTTCAGGCCGGTCTTCTCCCTGAGAATGTTCGAGATGGTTTTGGTTGGAGACAGGATGGCTGTAAATTGACCGGCCAGCCAGCGGGCATAATTCCAAGCCATGCTCTCAACGGATCTGCGGAGGCCGGGCAGGTTGGGCATATACGATGCGATGAACCACGGCAATTGATGAGATGTATACAAAACCGGGATATGCGCCTGGCGGGCGTATTTGAGTCCCAGCAGGCTGGAATGAAAAGGCTCATGGGCATGGATCAGATCCGGTTTGAAGTCTTGAAGCTCCTGCATGACGGCCGTTCCGGGAAAGCGCAGCAAGCGCTGGTTCGCGCGGGCCGGGTTGCGAAATGATTCAAGCCGGAGAACAGTGAGATTATCTTTTTGGAAAGAGTAACGACGGCCTGTGTCGCTGGCGGCGATGACGAGAACTTCGTGTCCGCGCCGGGCCATGGATTGGGCCAATTGCTCCGCCAGGATCGAAGCGCCGCTCACCATTGGTGGATAGGGTTGAGTAAGGTATGTGATTCGCATAGAGAGTTTCTTTCTGCTTCTGAAACGAGGGAATAAATGCGGTTCATCAATTCATCGGTCTCTGCGTGTGCATCGGAAGATGCGCGCGGAAACCAGGGTGTGCCGATACGCATGTAACTCCGGCCGGTGAACTGCCAGGCCCCGTGACGTTCGCTTCCCTGCCAGTGAAAGCGCAGAGGGGTGAGCAGGTGCGCCGGGGCGAACAACCCGACCGGGATGATCGGTGCGCCGGTTTCGATTGCCATGCGCACAGCCCCGGTCTTGGCGGGAATGCGCGTTCCATATTCCACGTCCTTTCCTTCCGGAAAGATGGCGATCGTTCCACCATTGCGCAGGGCATCGCAAGCCTGGGCCATGGCTTCCTTTGCCTTTTCGGTTCCACGGTGGACCGGGATCTGGCCGGTGCGCTTCAGGAGTGAACCGATGACTGGGATCGAGAAATCGCCATCTTGTAGAAGGAAGCGCGGCGTGTCTTTCAGGACGAAGGGCAGGTAGAGCGGGTCAAAACCGGGAGTGTGATTCATGGCGATGATCTTGGGACCATCAGGCAGGTTTTCGCTGCCGCGCACATCCACGCTGCGGTGGAGAGTGAAGAAATAAGCCTTGAGAATACTGCGGACGATCTGAACAGTGGTATCCATGACGATCTCCTTTATGCGAGCAGCCAATTGGGTTTGAAATTACGAACTACCAGCCAGCCCAGGCAGATCAGCACAATCGCAACTGCGATGATCCCCCATTGATGCAGACCGATCTGATTTCCAAAGGCCCCGGCGGCGCTGGTGAGCAGGCAGGCCAACCCGCGCCCGAGTGCATTGGCGAGCGTGAAACGGCGGGAGGAGATTTTCCCCAGCCCGGCTACATAGCACATCGCGTCATTTGGAAAGACCGGCAGAACCAGCGAGGTGGCAAAGAAACCGATCCCCTGGCCATTCGAAGTTTTGTCCCACTTGGAGAGGACTTGAGGGGAGATCCAGCGCTCTGCAAAAATCCTGCCGTACTTTCGAGCGAGGAAGAAGGCGGCTTCTCCACCGGCGAACAGGCCGAACCATGAGATGAGGAAGCCTGCACCAAAACCGTACACATAACCACAAGCCAGCATCAGAGCCTGCCCGGGGATGAAGGCCAGAAAAACCTGTAAAACCAGCAGGACGATAAGCACCAGCGGCCCCCAAATGCCAAGGTTTTGAATGAAAGCGGCGACCGCCTCCCGGTTTCCGAACCATTTCAAAATATCTGCGGCCGGGATGCGGTATACCCAAACCATGACCATTGCGATGACAAGTAAAAGGGCGCTCAGGATCTTTTTCATATCGATTTCCTTTCGTGTCCCTACTTTCGCATTTTTGAACTGCCAATAACAGGGCAGGAACTGCCAAAAACCGCCAACTTAAAAAAAAGACCCTGTGACCAATTAGGTCACAGGGTCTTGGGAACTCCATTGGAGTTATTTTGCCGGGTATTTCTCCATTAAAAGCCTGGCCAGCCCGCGGATGGCGTTGCGGCGGGTGCGGTTGAACGTGCCCTCCGAAATGTACAGCCGCGCCATGATCTCGCGGTTGGGCGCGCCTTCCACATAGGCATCATGGAGCACGGCGTGGTTGTACCACACGCGTGGAAGGGGCTCAGGCGGGCGCTTCTCGGCGGGTTTCAATAATTCGATGGCGTCCAATAACTTTTGGTGCAGGTCCCGGCCGCGCTCGATCTGCGACTCCGCCTGCACACCCAATTTATCCGCTAAAGGTGACTGGCCCAGGAAGATGTAATCGGAGATGTGTCTGAGCCCATCTTCCACGATCTTGGTGAATTCCGCATCGGGGTTGATGCCCATGGCGCTCAGCATCTCTCCGGCCACCATGCTCGCTTCGCTCTCGTTGATCTCCGATTGTTTGAGGATCTGTTTGATCTGCGGCTGGATGTTGCCAAGCGAGACAATGGTGCCGATCTGGTCGGCGACTTCGGAGAGCAGGTTCAGGTCATCGCGGGAGTAATCGAGGCGTGTGTTCGGCGCGCCGATCCCCATCACAGCGATCTGGTTTTGCCCATCAAAGGAGGGCGCAAAATACTGGATGTTGGGAATCTGCATGTTCTCCGTTCGGAGGATATCATCGTACGCCAGCGTGGATGCCGGAAAGCGGCGATCCACCTGGACCGATTGCCGGGTGGCGACCACCACGAATTCTTTTTCCCGCCGGATGGCGATGAAACCATGCGAGGAGTTGATGGTCTGGCAAAGCAGGTCAAGCCCTTCCTGCAGGCGAAGTCGGAGCGTATCTTCAGCCCCGGCGTTCTCCAACCGGCGCAGTTGTTTGCGGAACTGACTTTCATTTCGGCGGCGCAGCCTTTCGAGGAATTCACGCACCAGATCGTACAGGGCATGGGTCAGGATGACAAAGGCCACAATGGGGCCGACCAACTCAAGGGGATGTTCGAAGCGGATCGCGATAAAGGTGTAGGTAATGGTCAGCAGGAGGATAGTCAGGCTGGTGACGGGAAAATCCTGCAGGGTCGTGCGACGTTCCACCAGGGTTTGGTGGCGGGCCACAGAGATGCCGATGATAAAAACGCCGAGGAAGATGGACAGGTCCTGACCGATGCGTGGCAGGGGCGGGGAAATGGCCAGGCCCATGAGCCCGTATCCCAATCCTGCGACCGTGATCGAGGTCGCGAAGAGGAAGTAGCGCCCTTCGGTGGTGAGGCCGACCTGGTTGTGCGCCAGCAGGTTGTAAAAAATGCCTGTGAAGGCCACCAGTTCAAAAACTCCATACAGGATGTAGGGCAGACCCACACCCATGCGGGCGACATATAGGTTGTTGCCTTGTTCGCTCACAAAGGAGTTCTGTGATGTGATAAGCAGAAGTATGGTGATGATGCCGAGGAGGTAAATACCCGCGCTCCACGGGCGATGGCGTTTACGCACAGGGTTGGGGAGCAGGTGCAGGGTGGCGTCGTGCCACGCCATCATGCCAATGATCAGACAGGTTGCGCGCAACGCAGCCGTGCCGGGGATCTGTTCGAAAATGTTGTTATAGGCGCCAAAGAAGAAAGTGGAAAGGGAGAGAAGCAGTACCGCCCCGCGCATCGTGATCGGACTTGGAAACCCCCGCGCGAAAAGATAAAAAGACATCCAAAGACAGGCTGCCATTGCGGTCAGGTCGATCAAAAGCGTGGCTTGAAATAACACGGCTCCTCCTCATCGGGACCTGTACTTTATATGAAAACCCCTGCAAATCTGATTAGGTACTAGCGGTTGTCGCCGTCGCCTTTGATTTTGCCGCGCGCTTGTCTGTCTAAAAGTTTGGCAAGGTTGGATTCAGCGATCTCGTCGAGTGGAAGATCGAGTTCCGTGGCGACTTGGGCGATGTACCAGAGCACATCCCCAAGTTCGGCTTTGAGTGCCTCCCGTTCCGCTTCGCCGATGACCCCGGAATTGTCCCGAAAAATTTTCTTGATCTTGCCCGCCACTTCTCCCGCTTCGTTGACCAGACCCAACGCCGGGTAGATGACGGGGTGTCCGATGGCGGGATATTGTGCGGTGGCGCGGGATTTTTGCTGGTAGTCGTTAATATCCATGAATTAATCTCTTTTCAAAAGTTGGTTGATCTCGATCAGATGCCCATCCGGGTCGCGGAAGTGGGCGGTGCGAATACCCCAATCGGCATGGTCGCTTGGTTCGGTGAGCAAGGCGATTCCATGAGAACGCAGGTGCTTGCAGAATTCATCCACACTTTCCACGGAGAAGGTCAGGCAGATGGTATCCTGCATTTCTGCCTGTATGGGTTTCGATGATGTGCCGAGTGCGGCGCTCATTTCGGTTTTATCAAACAGGGAAATGTTGACAGCACCGATCTCAAAATCGGCATAGGTATCCTCCTCAGTGCCGAAATTGGGCTTGAAGCCCATTACGTCACGGTAGAAGCGAAAGCAGGCCTTGAAGTCGGTTACGAGCAGGCGGGTGAATTCATATTTGGGGGGCATGGAAGTCTCCTAATTGAACGCCTTCGTCAACTTCTTCCACCACTCATCTTTCTCGCCGGGGACGAAGGGTGTGTAGAGCGTAATTCTATCCGCGAGGCCGCCGAAGCGTTTCATCAGGTCAACGGCGAGGTTTTCCTGCGTGGTCATCAAGCAGAACTCGTTCAACATTTCGTCGGTGATGAGCATGGGCATTTCGTGCCATTCGCCCTTGGCCGCAAACCCCGAGAGTTTTTCGGCCGTCTCGCCCCAGCCGTGCAGATCCATCACCGCCTTGTAGGAAGGGGTCGAAGCGTAAAATGCGATCTGCATGCGCGCGAAGGCTTCCTCTTCAGGGCTGGTGGCGACGAAAGGAGTCATCGAGACCGTGATGTCGTTGCGATGACGTCCGCTCTTTTGCAGGCCCTCTTCCATCGCCGGCAGGATCACTTCATTCATATAGCGCGGACTGTTGAACGGGTGTGCGTGAAAGCCCTCGCAGAGTTCTCCCGCCAGTTTGGGTAGGCCGGTATTGACACCTGCAATATAGATCGGAATGTTCGGATGTTCGATCGCGCCGGGGTTGAAGAAAGGCGACATCAGCGTCACCTTGTAGTGCTCGCCGCGAAAGTTCAACTTCGTGCCGTTCTGCCATGCATCCCACAAGGCCCGGATGACCTGGATCTGCTCACGGAATTTTCCCGTGACCGACTCAGGCCAGGTCATGCCGAAGCGCCTCTCAATATGCGCCTTGACCTGGGTGCCCAACCCCAAAATGAATCGCCCGCCGGATTGCGCTGCCAGGTCCCAGGCGGTGTAGGCTAAATTGGCTGGCGAACGCGCGAATGCCACTGCAATGGCCGTGCCCACCTCCATGCTGGCCGAATGCTCTGCAATGAGTGTGCAGGGCAAAAATGGGTCGTGTTGGGTCTCCTGGGTCCATAATGCCGCAAAGCCGACCGCATCAGCGGCCTTCGCAATCGCAGGAATATCTTTTAAATGGACAGGAGGTAGAGCGGCATCAAGTTTCATACTATGGTCTCCATTGACTGGAAAGTAGAGGAAAGCCATATGTTGGTCATTCTCTACCCTCTGATGATCTATTCACTTAAGTACGCCATGATCCAATTTGTGGTTGCGTTCAAACCATCCAGATGGGCGCGCTCATAATTGTGCGAAGCATCGATGCCGGGGCCGATCAGCGACAAAGCCACATCTCCGCCTGCGCGCCAGAACGCCTCACCATCGGAACCGTAGAAGGGATAAATGTCGGTCTTGTAGGGAATGCCATATTTCTCAGCAATGCCCCTCAATTTTTTATTTAAACCTTCGTGATATGGCCCGCCGCTGTCCTTGATGCACAAGGTTGCATGGAACTCATCCGACTCCTGGCCTTCACCGACAACAGCCATATCCACAGTGACCAGTTCCGCCACTTCGTCTGGAATGCCCGCTGCCGCGCCGTGACCAACCTCTTCATAATTGGAGATGTGAAAGTACACGCTTCGCACCGGACCTTGGCCTGCCTCCACCATCGACTTGATCGCTGCGACCAGATTCGCCACACAGGCCTTATCGTCCAAAAAGCGCGAGCGGATGAATCCATTCGTCACTTCCACACGTGGGTCGAAAGCCACACAATCGCCGATGTTGATCCCCAATGCGCGCGTCTCCGCTTCCGATGTGGTGTGTGCGTCGAGGCGAACCTCCAGATGCTTGTCATCGCGCGGCAGGTCGGGCCCGCTGTGGATGTGACCCGATGCGACATCGATCAGCACCGAGCCGCGGATCTTTTCTCCCTTTTCTGTGAATACCCATACCCCTTCGGTCTCCACGGTAGGCCACTGGATCCCGCCGATACGGCTGAGCCGCAAACGTCCATTCCCTTTGATCTCTTTGACTACAGCGCCAAGCGTATCCACATGAGCTGTCAGCGCGACCGGCGGCAGATCACTTTTCACTTCCCACTTTCCGATCAACGCCCCTTTTCTCGTTCTTGAGAGTCTCAATGGCTTGTACTTGGAAAGTTCCTTCTCCACGAAATCGATCGCCGGGCTGGCGAACCCCGTCGGTGAGGGAATGTTCAGCAGGTCGACCAGAAAATTTAAAAAGTACGTTTCGTCAATTTTTGGGAGGGACATGGGATGCCTTTCGGTTTACAAGTTGATAAATTGGGAGGTTAGATGTTTAACCCTTCGAATTCGCTGATCTTCTTCTTCCATTCATCCGGCACGGAAATGGTCTTCAACCCTTCATAATCGAACGTGACCAGCACCACCGTGCCGCTGGCCATGACACGGCCGGTCTCGGCGTGCATTACACACTGCTCCATCGTCATCGATTTGTGGCCGATCTTCGAGGTTCGCACACCGACCTTGATGGGGTCGCCGTAATGGGTGGTGGAGTGATATGTGATGTGTACGTCTGCAACGATGACGCCCACTTCCATAAAAGACTGGTCTTTGCTGAACAACCCCAACTGGACGAGGTAATAAATGCGCGCCTGCTCAAAGTACGTCAGGTATTTTGCGTTGTTGACATGTCCCTGCGGATCAAGGTCTCCGTAGCGGACTTCGGTGGGGTGGAAGAATTTGTAGTCGGTCATGTAGGGATTATAGTCAAAGAGTCGATAGTCGAATAGAAGAACAGCCAGGGAGTTGTCAACTCCCTGGCTGTTTGCTGCAAGGCTATTGGGTTGCTAATCACAGAACCTAGCAAGCTCGGCCTTGTTTTGGACGATGATGCGACCATCCGCGTCGGTGGTGGCGAGACCCTGCTCCTTAAAGAAGACCATGGCCTGGTTGACCCTTTTGCGTGAAGCGCCCACGAGGTCTGCAATATCGCTTTGAGTGAGCACGATGCGGATCTTGCATCCGCCATCCACGTCATGACCATACCGTTCCGCGAAAGCCAGTAGTTGGCGCGCCACTCGTCCGTTCACATCCAGCGTGGCCAGCGATTGGATCATCTGATCAGAAAGGCGCACCCGTGATGAGAGGATCTTGACCAGATTGCGTGCGATGGGCGGGAAGTTGTCGAGCATATAGTGGAAGGTGGTCTTGTCCATCCATAACATGAGCGAGTCTTCGAGCGTCACCACACTGGCCGAGCGGCCCACACTATCGATCAGGCTCATCTCGCCGATTAGATCTCCGCTGCCTAAAATGGAG
>DAOQBX010000055.1:0-7952 GCA_035340155.1 Anaerolineales bacterium
GAATGTACACTTTCATCCCGGCCAGATACGGGTAGTAGGAATAATCCACCGCCACAACTCCATACCCGGCGCGTGCGCCGCTGGCCGTGCCGTACGAACATCCGCCTGTGCCGGAATTGCAAGGGGAATACCACGAAGCATACATCTTGGTCGCGTACCAATATTTATAGGGTGCATCACCGCCCACTGGCGAAAGTACGATCTTCGTACCGTTCGCAACCACTTGCATCACCGGTTCGCGCAATACTGTACGACCCTCGTCTGAGCGGCTCACTTCGATCCCATCTTCATAACGGATACGGGTGCGCGTCATCGCCAGCCCGTTGATCCCGTTCGTTAGGATATCCTGCTGGCCAAAGGGCACATCCACCGATTCGGTTTCCTGAGTTTCGAAAGGGATGGATTCGACCGCCACGCTGACGGCCTCGGTGACATGCAATACACGGATCTGCCCATCGGCTGGGAGCGCTTCATTCTCCGCCGGAAAGCTGACATCCAGACCCAGAAGCGGCATCCCAGCCTCGGCTAAGGCTTCGCCAACCGTCCCTGCTGCCGAGCGGATCCTGATGGTTTTGCCGTTGGTTGTAATGACCAGGTTCCGGGCGGGGGAGAGGATAATGTTCAGCGCATCCGTTATCGGCGAAGAAAGAGGCGGAGTCACCTGGTCGCGGATGCCGATGGTGAGTCCCATCTCTTTCAATGCCTCTCCTACAGTCCATGCCGAAGTTTGCAGAGTCTGTTCCCCTTGCGGTGTGATCAGTTTGACATTCGCTGTGCGCCGCAGCTGCATTTGCACAGCGCCATTCCCTGTGAATTCTTCATCAAGTTGATAGGGCAGGCCGTTGACAAGGACACGGTCCATGGGTTGGGTTGTGATACCCGCTTCGCCCAGAACCCGCAGCGGAACCCGCTCGGAGGTTGTCACTGTGAGCGTTGTTTCGCCATCGAGGATTGTGATGGTGTGAGTCTGGGTTTGGCATGCGAACAGAAATAACGTGCCTGCGAACGCCAGCCAGCGGAGGGATCTCATGGACCTGATTATAGTATGCCTGCTGTCAGCCCGAAACCGGCCCTTCGAGGATATTGTGGAAAATGGTGGAACCTGCCAACCGTAACGCGAAGTTCCAGTAATTTTTTTGCGGGCATATTTTCTCCTTTACCAATAAGCCGACAGAATCATACTACCATTTTTCGGATACAATCTGCCGCATGGACCTTATCACCAGCACATCCAATCCTTTCATCAAACAAGTGCGCGCCCTGCGCCAGAAGAAAGCCCGCACCGAGAGCGGGACCTTTCTTGTGGAGGGTATCCATCATGTGGGTGAGGCGCTGGAGGCGGGTTGGGAAATCGAGGCCCTGGTCTATGCCCCGGAGTTGTTGACCAGTTCTTTTGCAAAGGAATTGCTGGAGAGGGCAGGCCGCTTGAGTTTACGTATGCAACCGGTCTCAGATGATGTGATCGAATCGCTGGCAGACAAAGAAAACCCGCAGGGCATTCTGGCGGTGGTCCGGCAAAAAATTTATCGGTTCGATGATCTGGGTCCGGTCACGCGCGCTGTAGCCCTTGTCTCACCGCAGGATCCCGGGAATGTCGGCACCATCCTGCGCAGTATGGATGCCGCCGGGGCCGATGCCCTCTTTTTGCTGGATGGTGGCGTGGAGCTGACTCATCCCACCGTCATCCGCGCCAGCATGGGGACCTTGTTCTGGAAGCCGGTCGTTTCCGCTTCCTTCGAGGATTTTCTAGCCTGGGCGCGCGGCGGTGGTTTTCAACTCATTGGCACCAGCGCCAAAGCCGATGTGGATTATCACACCCTCGTCCCGCAGGCGCCGTGGGTGTTGATGTTAGGCAATGAGCAAAAGGGATTGTTGAAAGAGCAGACGGCTGCCTGCGATGTGACCCTTGCCCTGCCCATGCGCGGCCGTGTCACTTCACTCAATTTATCTGTAGCAGCGGGGATCTTGTTGTATCAATTTGCAGGGTGAATCCTTTTGAATGAATGATGAGTGGGGATCACATCACTTTTCGGCTTAACTTCAACAGCGGGATCTCCAGCAGCCGATAGCTCATGAACCCAACTGCAATGGCGGCAATGAGCGCGATCAAAATTCCAATGATATTGTCCATGAATCCATCTGTGGCAAAAAAGGCCCAGATGCGCCCGACCACATTCAGGGTGAAGAGATGCGAAAGATAGATCGAATAGGAAGCGTTACCGGTTTCGATGAAGGCTGCATGGAAGGTGAAACCGCTCCGCTCGGCGTTCGTCAGGCAATACACAATGATGATGGCCGGTATTCCATACATCCCCACCCGCAGCCAGCCGTCCGGTGAGACCAGGCCCGTTTGCGCACGAAAGGATGCGTATCCAACCAGGGCGGCGATCAAGGCCGCACTTGCGATCATCATCAACCAGCCGCTGTCGAAGGGACTGCGTTCCGTGTGGTGAAAGAGCATCGCCAGCAGACAACCCGCCAGAAACTCGAAGGTCAGTGGGTGCAGGACCAGGTTGAGAGTTGGGTTGCCCTGCCCTGCCCATGAGCCAAGGGCCAGCAAAACGCCTCCCCAGATCGCAATGGCCAGCACCAGGAATCTTTCCGGCACAAGCAGCATGATGAGAAAAAAGACCAGATAAAAATACATCTCATGGATGAGCGTCCAGCCGACCTGCACGAGCGGCAGTAAATTCGACGGCAGCAGCAGGAAAGAAGAAAGAATATCCACGCGGTTGCCTTGTGAACTGTTCACCCATGCCGGTTGGATGAGGAAGACAGCCAGCGCTGCAAACGTGTACAACCAATACAGCGGATAGATCCGCGAGGCGCGGTGATACAGAAAGAGCAGCGCTTCTTTCACGACCCGAAACTTGCCCCGTGTGACCGTTACCATTACAAACCCGCTGATGACAAAGAACAGATCCACACCGAACATGCCGAACTCCAGCAAGCCCGGCAGGAGGGTGTTCCCGCCGCCATATTTTCTCTCGATGATGATGAGATGAAAGAACACCACCGCGAGGACGGCGAATCCGCGCATGGCCTGAATGTTGTTGAGTTTCTTCATTGGGCTGCTTTCTGAGAGTTGGCGATGTAATGGCTGCTGCGCGCAAGGAAGCGTTTTTCCACGCCATGCCACATCAAGACCGCGCTGGCCAGGGTGAAAGCGACGGCGGTCAGTAGATATAGATACGGGTTGTCCGCAAAAACGCCTTCCTGAACAAGGACCTGAATAATGGGGAAGTGCAAAATGTATGTGCCGTAGGAAAAGTCACCATATTTGCCGAAGTTCCCAACGTACAGGAACAGGCCGAAGAAGACCACCACGATCGCCAGCGCGAACGGCTCAAGGAACGGCAGGGAATAGGATCGATCTGCGATCAAAACGAGGGCCGCGCCTGTCAGAAAGTAGGCTGCCTGACGCTCGAAAAGATCCAAATGATAGTAGAGGAATGCACCGGAAAGAAAATAAGCCAATTGGCCCGGCAGTTGGTGTCCCAGGTCGGCGTACAGCGGATTCCCCGTCCGTGCGGAGAGGTTGGTCATCATGAGCGCATAAGTGACCGAGAAGAAATACGAGAAAACGATCACAGCCGCGGAGGAGAACTTTCGAAAAAAGAAGACGAAGAGGGGGACGGCAATGTAGAACAAGGCTTCGACCTTCAACGTCCATAACGCGCCGTTGACCGCGCTGAAGCGATTGGCCTCGAACAGGCCGGGCAGGGTTGGGTGGATGAAATTAAGGAAGACCAGATTGGCGGCGATGTACTTGAACCAATCGGAAGAGAAGAAATAATCCGCCGGGGGTTTGGAACTAAAGAACACCATCAGGAGGGCGGCGAGCATCACCACTGCGAAGTAAGCCGGATAGATGCGGCGGATGCGCTTGCCCGCATATGACGCCAGCGATGTGGAACGCTCGTAGCTCATAAAGATCAGGAAGCCGCTGACCACGAAGAAGGATCTCACCGCCAGTTCGGAAGAAAGCACCTGTGAGATCCATCGTAACGAGGTATGGGGCGAGAGTTCATTGGCATGCACCAGGCAGACCATCCCGGCAAAGATGAGGCGGAGCAGGTCGAAGTTGTTCTTTTTCAGGCGGGGGTTGTCTTCCGGATGGGTCATGAAGGGTCCGTTTCTGCCGTGGCGGCGCAGTTATTATACCCAGCGCAACTCTGCCGCGAGAATCAAAAAAGCCTTCCTGTAAAGAAAGGCTTTTTTTGTGTGACAGGCTAAGGCCGGGGAGGAAGCGCAGACCTAAAATTCATCCTCTTCATCCAGCCATTCATCGTCTTCCTCTTCGTCAGATTCTTCCTCTTCCCACTCATCCGAATCTTCTTCTTCGTCCCAATCCTGGTTGGCGGCAGCGGCATCGGTGGGGGAGTAGGTGACACAGCCGGTATCGGGATCGAATTCCACGGCTGCAGCGGAACATAAACCTTCATCGAGGAACACACAATCTGCGTAATGACACTTGATACGGGGCATTTTTCAGCATCCTCCTAAATTTGGGGGTTTCTTATCAGGCGAATTACAGCCATGATGAATATAAGGGTCATTGAGACCTGCGAGGTGACGCAGAAGGGGCAGATGGCTTTAAGCAGGACCAGTTCCACGTACACCAGCCACAGGGTGAAGATGAAGCCCATCAGCGACATGCCGAAGATCATCAGGGTGGAGTTGTCGCGCAGGAACTGCACGCGGCTTTGAAAGACCAGGGTGAGTAGCAGCGCCACATACCCGGCGATCCCTACCAACGCCACCGGAATGCCGTTCACTTCAGAGAAGCGGCTGGCATTTACGGTTGAACAGTCCCCGGAACCCCAACACATTCCGTCATTTCCAGTGACCTTGTAGATGGTCATATAGATCGACACCAGCAGGCCTACGATCACAAGCGCCATTGAAGCGCGGTAAATCCATTTATCCATTTTTCCTCATAATAAGTAGGCGTCCACTTCCTGACCAGCAGGCACGCATTTTACACCAGCGGGGATGATTAGTAAAGCATCCGCCTGTACCAGCGAGAGCAGATTGCCCGAGCCCTGGTGGCCGGTCAATGTGGCGGTCTGGATGCCGCCTTCGATATAGACCCTGGCGCGCAGATAACTCTCACGCCCATCCGACTCGATCTGTTCCGCGCATCTTACTTTGACCCTTGGCCTGGTGCTGTCCATTCGGCCGTTCATCCGCTCGAGCACGGGACGCACAAAAACCTCGAAGCCGACAAAGGCCGAAACCGGGTTGCCCGGCAGCCCAATGAAGGGGATGCCGCGATAGGCACCGAAGGCCAGCGGTTTGCCCGGGCGCATGTTCACCTTCCAGAAATCCATTTTGCCGTTCGCGTCGATGACTTCCTTGATGTAGTCGAATGCCCCCACGCTCACTCCCGCCGACGAGAGGATCAGGTCGGCCTGACTCTGCGCAGCCTGGTCGAGCAGGGCGGTGACGGCTTCCCGGGTATCCCTTGCCACACCCAGACGCAACACTTCTGCGCCTGCGTTTTCCGCCAGTGCCGCAATGGTGTAGGAGTTCGTATCGCGGATCTTGCCCGGCTCAAGCGGCGCATGCACATCCAGAAGTTCATCGCCGGAGGAGAGCAGGGCCACGCGCGGCCTGTGGAAGACGGTCACATCGCCGACGCCGAGCATGGCCAGCACACCCAGGTCCTGCGGTTTGAGCAGGCGGCCTTTTTGCAAGACGATCTCCTGTGTACGCACGTCCATCCCGCGCCTGCGGACGTTCTCGCCGGGGTTCAATGTTTTCTTAAAAGTGACTTGCGATGGAGCGGGCAGCCCCGCTTGTCGGTCGCTGAAATCGGTATCTTCGACGAGTACCACAGCGTTTGCGCCTTCCGGGATCTGTGCGCCGGTCATGATGCGCGCGGCTTCCCCGGCGGAGAGAAGCACTTGCGGGTGGGCCCCGGCCGGGATGTCGGCGACCACTTTGAGGGTCGTTAAAGAAGCGCTGGTGTCTTCGGCGCGCAGGGCAAACCCATCTACAGCGGAGTTGTCGAAGGGGGGATAGTCATGGTCTGCGGTGATATCCGCCCCCAGGACGCGGTTCGCAGACGCAATCAGAGATACGGTTTCTGTTGCCTTGGGTTGAAAATGGGAGAGAATGCGCTCGCGCGCTTCAGTGACCGAAAGCATGTTGAAGCGGCGCGATTATAACCTTTAACCGGGCCGGGTGCGATGTGCTTCCATGACATTGGGAAGGTTTTCGGTGCGCGTGAGGATGCGGCTGAGCTGTGAGATGTCCTTCACTTCGATGGTCAGGCGCAGGTCGGCGATGCTGCGGTTGACGTTGACAGAGACATTGGCAATGTTGATGTTCTCGTCGGCCAGCAGGTTCGAAACGTCGCTCATCAGGCCCTGGCGGTCGTAGGCCTTGATCTTGATCGCCACCGGGAAGGTGCGTTCCACATGTCCCCAACCGACCTTCAACAATCGTTCGCGGTCCTTCGTTTGCAAAATGTTCGGGCAGTCCTGCCGGTGGATGGTGGCGCCGCGTCCGCGTGTGATGAAACCGATGATCTGGTCGCCGGGCATGGGGTTGCAGCATTTCGCCATGCTGGAGAGCATGCCCTTCAAGCCGACCACTTCCACCGCATCTGTGGAGGTGGTTTGCGCGGCGGGAGCGTTCGCTTCGAGAATATCCTTGATCTCTTCGACCTGCGAGAATTGCTTGATGAGCCGGCCAATGGGCAGTTCGCCGGTACCGAGGTTGATGAACATGTCATCGGGAGTCTTGTAGCCGATGTCACGCGCCAGTTTTTCAAAATTGACCTCGGTGATGCCGAGGCGCTGCAACTCGCGTTCGAGCGTATCGCGGCCCTGCGCGAGATTCTGCTCGTCTTCCTGTTTCTTGAACCAGGCTTTGATCTTGGCGCGTGCGCGCGAGGTGCGCACCAACCCGAGCGAAGAGTTAAGCCAGTCCATGCTTGGGCCGCCGCGTTTGGCGGTGAGGATCTCCACCTGGTCGCCGGTCTTAAGCACCTGGTTCAACTGCACCAGTTTCCCGTTCACGCGCGCGCCGCGGCAGCGATGACCGATATCGGTGTGAACGTGATAGGCAAAGTCGATCGGGGTACACCCGGCGGGCAGGTCAATGATATCGCCGCGCGGGGTGAAGATATATACGCGGTCCTGGAACACATCACTGCGCATCGACTCGACGAACTCGGTGGCGTCGTTCACATCCGAACGCCATTCCATCATCTTGCGCAGCGAACTGATGCGCTGCTCAAAGTTGCGGTCGTGGCGGCCGCCTTCCTTGTAGCGCCAGTGCGCGGCGATGCCATACTCGGCGTTCAGGTGCATGTCGCTGGTGCGGATCTGCACCTCGACCGGGCGTTTGTCGTCGTAAATCACGGCCGTGTGCAGGGATTGGTAGAAGTTGTCTTTGGGCGCGGCGATGTAATCGTCGAACTCGCCGGGGATCGGCCGCCAGGTGGTATGGATGACGCCCAGCGCGGCGTAACAGGCGGGCACATCCGGCACGATCAGGCGCACGGCGCGCACATCATAGACCATGTTGAAGGCCTTGTCCTTCTTCTGCATCTTCTTGTAAATGGAATAGATATGCTTCGGCCTGCCGCTGATCTCGGCTTTGATGTTGTTCTTTTCGAGCAGTTTCAGCAGCGCTTCCTTGATGTTCTCCAACTGCTGTTCGCGGTCGGGTCGGCGCTCGGCCAGTTGTTCGGCGATCTCCTTGTATTGCTCGGGATGCACATAGCGAAAACTCAGGTCTTCCAATTCCCACTTCAACTGCCAGATGCCAAGGCGGTTCGCCAGTGGCGCGAAGATCTCGAGTGTCTCCTTTGCGATGCGCATGCGTTTATGCTCGGGCATGTACCCCAGCGTGCGCATGTTGTGCAGGCGGTCGGCCAGTTTGATGAGCACCACGCGGACATCTTCACCCATGGCCAGGAAGGTCTTGCGCAGGGTCTC
>DAOQBX010000056.1:0-7908 GCA_035340155.1 Anaerolineales bacterium
TGGTCTCTCTTCCTTAGCGAGGTACTTCGTGATGAAGGCGGCAACGCGCTTCATACATTTCAGACGCACCCACAATAACGATCGGTTCGTCGTAGCGGGCGGGCTTGCCGTTGACCAGGCGCTGCGTGCGGGAGGCATTCCCGCCGCACACCATGCAGATGGCGTGCAATTTCGACACGTCTTCAGCGGCGGCCATCAGAGTTGGCATGGAACCGAACGGCTCACCGCGAAAGTCCGTATCCAACCCGGCCACGATGACACGCACCCCGCGCTCGGCCAGATCCTGTGCCACCATCACAATACCGGGATCGAAGAACTGCGCTTCATCAATACCGACAACAGTGGTGTCTTTCTCGAGCCTTGAGCGAACATCCGCAGAGTTTCCGATGGGAATCGCTTCAAAGGTCGAACCAGTGTGGGAAGCCACTTTCTCAACCGCGTAGCGGATATCAATAGCGGGTTTAAATACCTGTACTTTTTGTCGGGCGATCGTCGCGCGCACCAGCCTGCGAATGAGTTCATCGGTCTTGCCACTGAACATTGATCCGCAGATGACTTCGATCGATCCTTGTGTATGCTTCATTGTTTTCTCCGGCCCTCTCCGCCCTCACCGGCGGCAGGCATGTAGGGGATGATAAAAACAGGCAGACGCTTTTGCATCTGCCTGTCTAGTTTACCTGAGAAATTTCCAACTGACAAAGAACTAAAGGCTAAACCCTTATTCGCCTGCTTCCGGAGCAGCCTTATCGGCCTTGGGGGCCTCAGGAAGTTCGATCTCCAGCGAGCGCAGTTTCTTCTTCAGCGTAGTCAACGCAGACTGGCCGAAACCAGAGATCTGCAGGAGAGCGTCGTCGCCTTCGGCCAGTTTTTCCACCACCTGGCCAACGGTAAGCAAGCCGGCCTTTTTGAGGGAGTCCGTGGCGCGCGGGGCGAGAGCGAGATCATCCACATTGCGGTTGAACACATTTGTGGATTCTTCGCGGGCCTTCTGCTGCTCCACATAGGATTGGCGGGCGGAAAGCTTCTTGTAGAAGCGGTCCACCTGACCTTCAACGTCGAGGATCTTGGCAGATTCGCCGGTGTAGAAAGGATGGCAATTCGAGCATACGTCGATGCGCAGTTCCTTCTTGGTGGAGGTGGTCACCCAGGTGGTGCCGCAGGAGGCACAGGTCACCTTGGCTTGGTATACGGTAGGATGAATATCAGCCTTCATTATTCCACCTCAGCGGGGATCACGTTGACGCGTTTGCGTCCGCGTAAAATATCGAACTTCACAACGCCATTTGCGGTTGCAAAGAGAGTGTCGTCCTTGCCGACCATTACATTGAGGCCGGGTTTGATCTTGGTGCCGCGCTGGCGCACAAGCACATTGCCAGCCAACACAAACTGACCAGCGTAGCGCTTCACGCCCAAACGCTGGGAATTGCTGTCACGTCCGTTGCGGCTTGAACCGCCGCCTACTTTATGTGCCATTGTCTACTACCTCTCGCTACTTTTCGTTTACTGAACCTGGCGTTATTTGCCGGGGTTCCCAATGGAATCAATCATCAACCGGGTGTACTGGTGGCGATGGCCGCCCTTCACACGGATGCGTTTCTTTGGGCGATATTTAAAGGAGACAACCTTGGGGCCCTGAACATGATCGACCACAGTGGCGGAAACCTTGACGCCAACGGTTGGCGTTCCGACCGTAACAGCATCCCCGTCAGCGACGAGCAGAACACGGTCAAAATTGAACTTTTTGCCAACTTCAACGGCAAGGCGATCCACGTCAATGGTCACGCCTTCGACGGCGCGATATTGCTTGCCGCCACTTTCAACGATTGCAAATTTCATTTTTTTCTCCAGTCATTCACTTCGCCGCGCAGCCTGCGGGGTCCTTACACCCTTCGCCGGTCATCGGGGAAGCTGGGATTTTTACAGGCAGCTGCCCCGGAAAATTTCTCCGGGGCAGGAGCGGACGGTATTATACATGTGAGTTGGCCGAACTGTCAACAATTTCGGCGTGGAAAATACCCCAAAGAGCAGGGATGTTTTCAAGGTCGAGGCGGAAGCGCTACTGTTTGGGGATGATGGCTGTGATAGTCCTGGTCACGGTCTGGAGTTGACCGGCATGCGCCTTGAGTTTGTTCACATCCCCGGTCTTGAGACCGGATTGAACGTCGGTGATAGTCCTGGTGGTCTCAACTTCGTTATCGATGATCTTCTGGGTCATGCTTTCAAGGTTGACCAGTAGTTGCATAACGTTCTTTGGAATGACCGGAAGGTTTTTGAGGATGGGCAGAAGCACATCCAGGATCTGATTGGCGATACGGGCATACTTGACCGTGAGTGTGTGCAGCGAACCGATGGAGGAAGTCAGTTCCAGAGCGACTTCCTGAATGGAGTCGATCATTTCCTTGTGCTGCTCGATGATCTTGGAAATGTCATTGATGGAAGCGGTCAGTTTATCTGAAAATTTCACATAGGACACGGCGGTCGGTTTTGCAGCGACTGCGCCGCCTCGCACGACGCCTTTGACGGGAGTTGTGGGCATGAAATATTCCTCCAAATGGAAAATGAAATGATACGGCTTTGCAACCGTATGCCAACTATACTTTAATTCGTTTCTCATCACAACCTTGTTGACAAAGCCGATTTTCTCGTATATGCTGATGGGAACGACAAACTTATCAGTCCGAGGAGAGTTTTATGAACGAATCCGATACCCGTTGGGAACGTACTCGTAATGGACTTTTATGGGTCGCCATTCCGCTGATTCTGGGGATATTGATCTCGACCTTGATTCCCAAACCGATCATCGGGGTGATTCGACTCGAAGATGCGATCTATTCCTTCACCGCCCAGAACATGATCAAGCAAATTCAATATGCCATTGACCATCCTGAAGTGCGCGCAGTGGTGCTGGTATTCGACAGCCCCGGCGGGACCGTGGTGGATACGGAAGCCGTGTATATGGAATTGACCCGCCTGCGCGCGATGAAACCGGTGGTCACTGCGGTCAACGGCATGGCAGCCAGTGGCGCATATTATCTTTCGGCCAACACGGACTACATATATGCCAAACCTTCCTCAATGGTGGGGAATATCGGCGTGATCGGCTACCTGCCGCCCAGCCCCTTCGTGATCGAAGATATCATCACAACAGGGCCTTATAAGTTGTGGGGCGCGCCACGCGATTCGGATATGCGCCAGGTGGAGATGATCAAACAAGGTTTCTTCCAGGCGGTGGAATTGGGCCGTGGGGAAAAACTGACCGCCGGACCTGAGACCATCTACAGCGGACAGATCTGGTCCGGCATTGATGCGACCAGGCTGGGGATCGCGGATGAACTCGGCACTGAGACCGATGCCTATAACAAGGCGGCAGAACTGGCAAAGGTCGCTAACTATCAAGCCGAAGATCTGGCCTCTTTAGCCGGGGTCAACACATCCGGTCTCTTGTTCTTCATTCAAGGTCCCGATGGTGTGTCGCTGCCCTACCCGAACAAAGCCGGGGTCTACATGCTGTACATCCCACCGCTGCCGGTGAAATAATAGGAGACCAAAATGAAAAGATCATCCATTTTCACCGCACTTTTGATCCTGATTCTCCCCATCCTTGCGCGCGGACTTTGGTTCTACCGCGGCCTGCCACAGCGAGGTGAGATTGCCACACCGGATTTTGAATCTTTCGCTGCGCCAGAAGCGCCGCTCAACAAAACAGCCGCAGAGGCCAACACCGCCAGCGAGGCGACTGGCGGGATCGTGTTGCTTGATACGATCCACCTTAATCAATTCAACCCAAACGAGATCGATGCGTTGACCAGCGCCATTCAAGAACGCGGCGGTCGGATGGAAAGTTACATCGACTCGACACAACTCGAGTATCAATTAAAGTACGCCAGCGCATTCATAACCGTCTCCCCGTCGGTTCCATTTTCAACAAACGAACAACAGACGCTGAAAAAGTTTGCTGACCGCGGCGGGCGCATTTTGGCATTCACCGACGCGACACGCAATTTCATTTACTACGATTCCACCAGCGGAAACCCACTTGCTTATGGAGACTCAGAATCTGCCAATTCGCTGCTTTCTGCTTTTGACATCACCGTCAACAACGATTACCTCTATAACACCGAAAAGAACGAAGGCAACTTTCGCAATGTTCTCTTTGATGAGTTTAGCAAGAGTGAATTGACCTTCGGCTTGAAAGAAGTGGCGCTGTATGGGACACATTCGGTCGAATCACTCTCAGGGATGATCCTGCTGCGGGGAATGGAATCCACCCTGTCGTCGGGGACAGATGCGCATGATTTCAGTCAGGGCGGCGCAGCGCTCAGCGCAGATGGAAATGTCGCGGCTTTCGGCGACTTTACCTTCCTTACTTCTCCGTATAATTCCTACACCGACAACGCCACCCTCATCGCGAACCTGGCGGATTTTATTCTGGCGGGCTCACGGAATACATCCCTGCAAAGTTTTCCGTTCGTCTTCAAAGAAAAATCCGTACAGGTCTTTCTGACCTCGGAAGTAACAAAGACCACGGAACTGGTCACCGCCTTGAGCGGACTGCAGACCTCCCTACGCGCGATGGGCATCGAGATCGAATTCACCGATATAAGGCCACGCTCCGGTGATGCGATCGTCATCGGTTCCTTTGCCCCGGTGGATGAGATCGAGCCGTATGCAAAGAAATTCGATGTAACCCTCGGCGATGGCGATTTCATCACCACTGCCGAGTATGGCGATGTAGGCCGGTACGGCACGGGCATCCTGCTCTTCGATGCCAGCGACAAAGGCAACACCCTGGTGCTTTTAGCAGACACACCAGAAGATATCAATTCCCTTATTAGCGTGATCAGCAACGGCTCGCTTTCGGCCTGTTTGACCGGCGAGAGCGTGGCTGTGTGCAGCGTGGGAGTCGGCGGCGATTACTCAAGCGAATCAACAGATGGCGAGGCAACCGATGAAGCAACCCCGGAAGCCACGCCCACACCCAGTGGATAAAAAAACATGACCCCTTTAACACAACTCGGTTCAGTACAAGGTTATCTCGCAAGGCCTGCAGGCACGGGTCCCTTACCGGCCATGATCGTCATTCAGGAGTGGTGGGGCCTCGATGCCCAGACCCGCTCCATCGCAGACCGTTTTGCGCAGGAAGGCTATCTCGCTTTCGCCCCTGATCTGTATCATGGCGAACTTGCCCAACTCGGTGATGGGGATACAGCCATGAAACTGGTTCAAAAATACGGCCCGAATGCGCCAATGGAACTCGAAACGGTCTTTGACGGCCTGACCTCCCACCCGGATTGCAACGGCAGGGTCGGTAGTGTAGGCTTCTGCTTCGGCGGACGCATGTCGCTTTCACTGAGCACCTTGCGGCCGGTGAATGCCGTCTGCACTTTCTATGGCGGCGGGATGCAGACCATCTTCGACCAGTTACGCGCCAAACTCAAAGCGCCTGTGCTTGGTTTCTTTGGCGATGCAGATGTCTCCATCCCGGCCGGGACCGTCGAAGAATTCGACAAACTCCTTGATGAGGTCGGCGTGGACCATGAGGTCATCATATATCCCAACTCTGGTCACGCCTTCTTCCGCGACAGCGATCCCAACGTATATAAACCTGAAGCCTCGCAAGACGCCTGGGAACGCGCCAAGAAGTTCTTTGCAAAAAATTTGAATTAGCAAAGCAGCCATGAACGATGGCGCTTGGCCGTGGAGACTCCGGTCAAGCGCCTTTTCATTGACAAATCACCCCCGATACTTTACATTCGCTTCATGCCTGACCTGAGCCTGGCCCAGCGTTCCATTATTGAATCTCCCCTCGACTCCCGACTCTTCGTCACTGGAAGGGCAGGGACCGGGAAGACCACGGCCGCCGTGGAACGCGTCAGGTTCCTGCTTGCGCAAGGCGTTCCCGCGGATACGATCCTGCTGCTCACCCCGCAGCGGACGTTGCAGGAGCCATACCTGGACTTGCTGGAAAGTCCACAACGCATTGCAGGCGGCGACGTAACATCCGCCACCATCGGCGGGCTGGCACGCAGAATGTGCGACCTGTTCTGGTCGTACGCTGCCGAACAAGCCGGGTTTAAATATCCAGACCAGCCGCCGGTATTTCTCACATTGGAAACGGCGCAATATTTCATGGCGCACCTGGTGCGTCCCCTGCTGGAAGAACGCGGATATTTCGAATCCGTCACCATCAACCGCAACCGCCTGTATTCCCAGATCATCGACAATTTGAACAAGGCTGCCGTGGTTGGCTTTCCCTACACGGAGATCGGTTCGCGCCTGGACTCAGCCTGGTTCGGCGACCCCGGTCAGCGCCGCATCTACGCCGATGCGCAGGACTGCGCCACTCTTTTCCGCGAATACTGCCTCAACAACAACCTGCTGGACTTCTCATTGCAAATGGAAGTCTTTACAAATATCCTCTGGCCGAACGAGCATGTCCGCGCCTATTTAACTCAAACGTATCGCCACCTCATTTACGACAACGTCGAAGAGGATGTGCCGCGTTCGCACGATATCATCTCTGAAATGCTGGAAAGTTTCGACTCGGCCCTGCTGATCTTCGATCAGGCCGCAGGGTATCGCAGATTCCTGGGCGGCGACCCAACCACCGGCGCGGCTTTGAGCGCAGGCTGTGATCAGGTCATCGAGTTGAACGAATCTTTTGTCTGCACGGAGGATATCATCCGCCTGTCGGATGGAATGGTCGCGGCCATCACCGGCAACGAGCCCGAATTCGACAACAGCGAAAACCCGGCGATGGAATTCATGCTGGCTCACTTCCACCCGCAGATGCTGGATGATGTACTGGCAAAGATCGTAAGCCTGCTCAATGAGGGCATCCCGCCTGCTGAGATCGTCATTCTCTCGCCATACCTTTCAGATTCTCTGCGCTTCTCGATCTCCAACCGACTCGAAGCAGCGGGTATTCCCTGGCGGACGAACCGTCCCTCACGTTCCCTGCGGGACGAAGCCGCCAGCAAGACCCTGTTGACCTTGTCTGCATTGGCGCACCCGCAGTGGAATTCCCGCCCACCCAAGTTCGATGTGGCGCACGCCTTGATGTTCGCACTAAACACAGACCTGGTCCGCGCGCAGTTGCTGACCGAGATCGTCTATCATCCGCGTGACTTGAGCCTTTCTGCTTTTGAAGAGATCAAGCCGGAAGTTCAGGAGCGAATCACGTACGCCCTCGGGGCGCGCTATTCGGAACTGCGCCTCTGGCTGGAAAACTATCGCGCCGAACCACCGATGCCTTTTGATTTCTTCCTGCGCAAATTATTCGGGGAGGTCATTTCGCAGCCGGAGTACGGCTTTCATTCCAACCTTGATGCAGTGCGTGTGGCAGCCAGCCTGGTCGAGTCGATCAGGAAGTTCCGCAACGCGATGGAGCCGTTGAACCTTTCCGGCTTTGACATGGGGCGTGAGTATATTGCCATGCTGGAAGACGGTGTCATCGCGGCGCAATATCTCGAAGCGTGGCGCAGCGATGACAAGGATGCGGTGCTCATCGCGCCTGCTTATACCTTCCTGATGATGAACCGCCCGGCCACAGTGCAGTTCTGGCTGGAGCCCGGCTCCGAAGGATGGTCGCAGCGCGTGTCGCAACCGTTGACCCAGCCATTCGTGCTCGCGCGCCAGTGGCAGGATGGCCGCGTGTGGCTGGATTCGGATGAAGTGCAGGTGGAGATCGAAGCGCTTTCGAATCTGGTCTCCGGCCTGCTGAGTCGCTGCCGCGAAAAGGTTTATCTTGCGCTGTCTGACCTCGGCGAATCGGGGTTCGAACAAAGAGGCGCGTTATTGAGAGCGTTCCAGAAAGTGCTAAGACGTTCGGAGGGCTAGCCATGCGAAAAAGGATCACTCTTGGAATTTGCGCGTTTCTCTTCTCCGCCCTGGCTTGCGGCAGCGGAG
>DAOQBX010000057.1:0-7777 GCA_035340155.1 Anaerolineales bacterium
CCTCGGGCCAAGCGACTCCTCCGAGGGCAAGGACCGCGACATCATCACCGACTTATTACCGGTCTATTTATCTGGTGAAGCCAGCGCCGATACCAAGGCACTTGTCGAAGAATTTTTAAAACAGGAACCCGATTTTGCAAAACTTATCGGTGGGAATGGCGCCGTTCTCCCCGAAGGTCAAATCAATATTTCAAAGGATAACGAAATGGACACTTTAAATAAAACCTCCAAATTGCTGCGTAACCGCTCAACCTACCTTGCTTTTACCATCCTATTCCTGTTACTGCCCTTCTCCTTCAAGTTCGACTCAAAAGGCCTGTACTGGATGTGGTCCGATACGCCGATCAATGTTGTGATCTTCCTTGCCTTGGGCTTGATCTTCGGAGTTCAATATTGGCGGATCTCGCGCAAACTCAAAAGCACTGACCTGTAAAAAGATGGCCCGGCTTTCCAGCCGGGCCATCTTTTTAATTTAAATCATCACTTCTTTTTGGGTTTACTCTTGGTTGCTTTTTTAGCAACCTTCTTCACAGCGGTCTTTTTTGCTACAGCCTTCTTCGCAAGTTTGGGCTTCTTTGATGCGGCCACCGGCAGCTTCTCCAACTCGCTGACCAGTTTTTCGAGCACATCGAAGCCGCCCTGCCAGAACTTCGGGTCGCGGATGTTGATGCCTGCCTCGCTCAAAATTTTCTCCGGCGCTTCCGAGCCACCTGCCGAGAGGATTCTGAGATACTTCGGCTTGAACGACTCCCCTTCGGCTTTGAACTGCTGATATAAGGCAAGCACCAGCAATTGGCCAAAGGCATAGGCATAGACATAGAACGGGACCTGATAAATATGCGGAATGCCCACCCACTCCCACTTGAACTCATCGCTCAAGTCGAGCGAGTCGCCGAACTGCTCCTTTAAATTGTCGAGGTAGGCGGCGCTTAGATCATCGACCGACGCGTTCTTCTGCACCATTTCGTGAGCGGTCTTCTCGAACAAGGCAAAGTACGACTGGCGCATGATGGTCGCGTAGGCGTCATCCATTTGCTTGAAGAGAATATCGCGGCGGACGGTCTCATCTTTCTCTTCGGCGAGCAGTTTGTCGATCAATACCATTTCCGCAAATGTGGAGGCAGTCTCCGCCAACGGCAGGGACGAATGGAAGGTGAAGGTGCTGTGATGCTCCGCCAGCATGGCATGGATGGCATGACCGAGTTCGTGTGCAAGGGTCGCCACCTCGCGCCCTGTGCCCTGGTAATTGACCAGCACGTAAGGTGTCTCTTCGGGCAGGTATCCCCAACAAAACGCGCCGCCACGCTTGCCCTTGCGGATCTCACTGTCGATGCGGTTCTGGTCGAATACACGCTTTGCCAGGCCTGCCACCTGAGGCGAGAAGGCATTGAAGGCATCCAGCACCATGGTCACGGCCTCATTCCAGGAATACGTCTTCTTGGAAGCCGCCACTGGGGCGTAAATATCATAGCGGCGTAATTTCTTCATGCCGACATATTTGGTCTTCATCTTAAAATAACGCTGGAAGATCCCCACGTTCTTGCGGGCCACGCCCAGCAACGCTTCCACGGCTTCATCGGGGATGTCATTGCCCAGGTTGCGCGGGGCAATGGAATTCTTGAACTTGCGCAAATTGACGTTCTCATTATGCCAATCGCGCAAAATGGTCTGGTAGATCTGCCCAAGGATGGGACCGTCTTCGGCATAGACCTTGAACTGTGACTGATAGCTTTCGGCACGCACCTTCGGATCGGTGCTGTAACGGAAAGAGAACAACTCAGCGGCGGTCATCTCCTTTTCCTTGCCGCCTACCTTCATTTTGAACATATAACGGTTCGTAATGGAGTCGTACAGGTTGCCGAGCGCGCTTACACCGGTCACGTTCTTGATATTGACGATCTTCTCTTCGGCTTCGCTCAAGGTATGCGGTTTGAAGTTGCGCATCGCTTCGAGATAGTATCGGTAATCGCCCGAGGCGGCCATCAAGCGTTTGGCGTTCTCCTCATCCAGTTCCTTCCACCACAGGCTGAAGAACAGGATGCGGTTCTCGATCTCCGCCAGGAACTGCATGGCCCGCGCCTGCAAAGCCTGCGCCTTCTGGTCCTGCGTATCCGCAGCGAACGACAAACCTGCAAATGAATACATCTTGTTGCCAGTGCGCGCCGTGGCTTCACTGGCTTTCAACACATCCACGAACTGATCGGCAGGCATGTCGGGTTTAAGTTTGTCCCGGACACCCTCGAACGAGGTCACCTGTTCTTCGATCATATCGAACGCGTTCTGCAACTCAGGGCTGTCGTAACCCGGGTAGAGTTGGGAAAGGTCCCACTTGGAAAGTTTATACGCCATCATGTCTCCTTTTGATATTCCATAGAGGCGGATTCACCGCCTCTACGTTTTTATCACAAACAAAACTTTCTCCGGCCATCCTCCAGAATGGATTTTACAAACTCGACCGGACGTGCATGATATCACCGTCCTTGACGATGTATTCCTTGCCCTCCAGGCGGAACTTGCCCTTGGACTTCGCTTCATTCATGGACCCGAGAGTGGTGAGATCCTCATAGGCCACCACCTCGGCCCGAACGAATCCACGCGAAAGGTCGGTGTGGATCTCACCCGCCGCCTCCTGAGCCGTTGCACCACGATGGGTTGTCCAGGCACGGACCTCATCTTCGCCAACCGTAAAGAAGGTCTGTTCGCTCAACAACTCATATGACAAGTTGATCATGCGATTAAGGCTGAGTTCCTGGATGCCATATTCTTCCATGAACACAGACGCATCTTCGGCCGAGAGTTGGGCGATCTCCATCTCCAATTTACCCATTAACGCCACAGAGGGGTGATCCAGTTTCACTTCCGGTGCAGATTGTCCTTCGCCCAGATTGAAGACCGTCAGGATGCGCTTGCGCGAGAGCAATCCAAAGCTCGAGAGTTCTTTCGATTCCTCAGAGGTGTATTCCAAATCTCGCAACGGTTTATTATCCGACAAAGCCTTGTGTAATTTCTCAAAGAGTTCGGTCTGGCGTGCATTCAAGATCTTATCCGTGCCGCCTTTTTTGCGCTCATCCACAAGGCGTTCCAGCTTGCGTTCAACCGCGATCAGGTCGTTCAATAGCAATTCACCCGTCATCATCTCCACATCGCGCAACGGGTTGATACTCCCCTGCGGATGCATGACCAGGTCGCTTTCGAAACAGCGCACCACAAGCAGGAGCGCATCCATCTGGTTGAGCTGGTTCAGCAACTGGCCGGAAATGCCGCTCTTGGCCGCGCCAGATTCGAGTCCAGCAATGTCAGCATACGCCACCTTGGCGTAGATGGTCTTGCGCGGGTTGAACATCTTCGAAAGCAGGTCTACGCGCGGATCGGGCACATCCACCACGGCCTGATGCATTTCGATGCGTCCGGCCGAGGCAGTGGTGGGGGCGTTTCCGCGCGTGAGCGCATTAAATATCGTGGTTTTTCCTGATTGGGGCAATCCAATAATTCCTAGTTTCATCTTGACCTTGTTCTTGGGAGTGGTATACTTGCGTTCGCATTTGGCCGAAGTGGCGGAATAGGCAGACGCGCACGACTCAAAATCGTGTTCCCTACGGGAATGAGGGTTCGATTCCCTCCTTCGGCACAGGCAGATTATACCCCACGGGGTTTTTCGTCATGACATCCTCCAGTTTTGGAGGATGTTTGATTTTTATATATGTCTAATCCAAACTCGTTGACTTTGATTTTTTTGAACTGTACAATGAAAGTAACGAAATAAACCTTTTATCATTTGAAGAACGTATATCGTTCAAAGGCAAGAGTGAACCATGCATACCTGGAGACAACCCAATATGAAACTTTATCTGTTCTTCGCCCTCTTCGACGTGCTCATCCTGCTGGCATACCCCGTAGTGTACATTATCCATCGCATCCGGAAGATGATGGGTGTAAAATAGGCAGCATCTGTTAGCCCGAAAAAAACCAAATTTCCCAGGAGGCTCAGTATGCCGTCATTCAATGAAGTCCTGGCAGTGATCCTTGGGGGTGGACGCGGCGCGCGCTTATACCCGCTCACCCAAATGCGCTCCAAGCCTGCCGTACCCATCGCAGGAAAGTACCGTCTCATCGACATACCCATCAGTAATTGCATCAATTCAGAGATCTTTCGCATCGCCATTCTGACGCAGTTCAACTCCGTCTCGTTGCATCGTCACATCACCCGCACCTACAACTTTGACTCATTCCACCAGGGCTGGGTGCAGATCTGGGCTGCCGAACAGACCATTGAAAGTGCCGACTGGTACCAGGGCACGGCAGACGCAGTCCGCAAGCAATTGCTGGAGATCCAGGCCACTGGCGCGAAGTATGTGCTGATCCTCGCAGGTGACCACCTCTACCGTATGGACTACAAAGCCATGGCCGAATATCACTGGGCGAACAAGGCCGATATCACTGTCGCCGTGCAGCCGGTTGCGAGGGAAGAGGCCAGCCGCTTTGGCATCCTGAAGCGTGAAGCGGATGGAAAGATATCCAGGTTCGTGGAAAAGCCCAAGGACCCCGAGGTCCAAAAGCAGTATGTCAGCCGCGACGACCCCGAGCGCCCCTTCCTCGGCTCGATGGGTATTTACATGTTCAATACCAAAGTGTTGATCGAATACCTGACCCAATTCTCTGACTACGATGATTTCGGCAGCGACATCATCCCGCAAGCCATTCAATCGCACGAAGTATACGGATTTGACTTCACTGGCTACTGGCAGGATATTGGGACGATCCGCTCCTTCTATGAGACCAACCTCATGCTGACCCGGTCCGACTCACCCTTTGATTTCTACGATGCGAAACTGCCCATTTATACCGATACGCGTTTCCTGCCTGCTTCCATTGTAGAAGACTGCCGCCTGCAGCATGTATTGATCGCGGAAGGCAGCCGCGTATTGAGATCGGAGATCACACATTCCATTATCGGCATTCGCAGCCAGATCGCCGATGGCTGTGTCATCAAAGACAGCATTGTGATGGGTTCGGATTATTTCGAGCGCGACTGGGGTGGCGTGCCCATTGGTATCGGCGCAAATTGCCACATCGAAGGTGCAATCCTCGACAAGAACGCGCGCATCGGCGAAAATGTGACCATCCGCCCCTTCCCGCGCAACACCGAGATCGACAACGAGAAGTGGTACGTGCGCGACGGTATCGTCATCATCCCCAAGGATATGGAGATTCCGTCCGGCACGGTCATTGCTCCCTGACCCAATCAAGCCCCGAAAGGCATAAACCTTTCGGGGCTTTTTCATTCCATAATATTGCAATCATTCCTCCATGCCCCCATGGGGGGAGTACTTTAAATTTATGCTATACTCTTTGTAATGATGAAGTCATCGCGCGAATTTTGGCATCGCTGGGCTGAGTCCTTGCGCCGATATCAACTTCACGATCTGGTCGCCTCGTTTCTTGAAGCAGGAAGTCCTTTTGCCCTGCTTGGAGCGCAGGCGATTTATTTTAGCGGCGGTTTTTTCAACAATGAACAACTGAACGCGATCGCTATAATGCTCGAAGACGAAACTGAATCGCGTGCATTTGCATCCCTCTTACATCAAGAAGGGGCTGTTTCATGATCACATTATCCATCCTTGTCGGCAGCGCCCTCCTTCTGGTCGTGCTCACCTTGTGGAAGCGAAGGTCACCCGCCCGCTTGCGGACCATCCCCGCATTTACCAGGCTGGTGCATACCCTCGGCTTGAGCATCGAAGACGGAAAACGCCTGCACATCTCCCTCGGTCACGGAAATCTACTGGATGGCCATGGCGGTTCCGCTCTGGCAGGCCTGGCCACCTTACGGACCATCACCGAGCGCACATCGGTCAGCGACATGCCTTCGGTCGCTTCTGCTGGAGACCCGACACTGGGTCTGTTGACCCAGGACACGACCCACGCCGGTTACAAGGCTGCTGCTGTGGAAGAAATGTACAACCCAACGGCAGGGCGCGTCACCGGGTTAACTCCCTTCAGTTACGCCGCCGGCGCCATGCACATCACTGCCAACGAAAATGTTTCAACCAACATCCTGGTCGGCCATTTTGGGCCTGAAGCCGCGCTGCTCGCCGATGCCGCGGAACGCTCGCACGCCACCACCATAGGTGCCAGCGACAACATCACCGGGCAGGCTGTTTTGTTCGCTGGTTCGCAGGAAGCGCTCATCGGCGAAGAACTCTTTGCCGCGGGGGCCTATCTTGGAAACGATGCATCTCACGCCGCCAGCCTGACCGTGCAGGATATTCTGCGCTGGCTGGCTGTCCTTGTCATGGTCGGTGGCGCCATTGGCAAATTCATAGGGGCTTTCTAATGCGCGTACTGACCGCTGTCATCGCCATCGCTGTTGGACTTATCGTCCTGATCGGGTATTTCCTGCCGCAAGCAGAACCGCTTCAGTCCATGCTCTTGAACTGGGCCGTCACCATTGCAGGTGCTGCCACTCTGATGGGACTCTTGAATTTGTTGAGCGTGCATTTCACCAAGGTGCGCCGCAGTGAAAAAGGGGGCATCTACAGCGCCCTGCTCATCCTCGCCATGCTGGGAACGCTCGCAGCCGGGATCATTCTTCGCCCGCAGCATATCGGCATGCAGATCCTCATGAATGGGATCATCCTCCCGGTCGAAGCCATGTTGATGGGCTTATTGACCATCTCCATATTCTACGCCGCAATTCGACTCCTTCGCCATCGCACCGATACCATGGGCGTTTTCTTTATCTTGACCGCCCTGCTCATCTTCCTCGGTTCTGCCACGCTGCCCTTTGGAGATGTTCCGGTCATCGGCACTTTGATCCGTCCGTGGGTGACCCAGATCTGGGCACTCGGCGGCGCGCGCGGAATTTTGATCGGCGTTTCGCTTGGCGCGCTCACTACCGGCCTGCGTGTTTTGATCGGTTCTGACCGCCCGTATGGGGGCAAGTAATGGCCGATATTCTTCAATGCCCAAACTGCAAGACTGAGAATCCCATTGGCAGCAAGGTCTGTAAAAACTGCCAAACACCGCTCTCTCCGGTCAATAAGATCACAGGCGGATTTATCAAACCCGGCCAGGCTCCTACTCGAAAACATACCGCCGACCTGGAGCCCGTTCTGCCGCAGTGGCTGAGAGATGCCCGTGATGCGGCCCGTGGAACAGAACCGCAGAACTCCATGGAACCACCGCTGCCGCAGGCTGAAAAGGATCAACCCGCTGCATCTCCCTCCAATGATTTCCTGGCCGGGTTGCAGTCCTCCGAACCTGCCAGTGAAGATGACGATGAATACATCCCCGATTGGTTGGCGAATATCACCGGAAAATCACCGACCACACCCCGCGAGGCAACTTCTGAACCCAATACCAGCCGCCGCGTGGAAATGGGCCACACTGCTGATTTCCCTATTAAGGAAGAGCCCGCCGAAGAATCTGAGACTCCCTCCTGGCTGGCAAGTTTGCAATCACAAGAGGCCGAGCCTGAAAAAGACGAGTTAACGGAGTGGTTCCGCAACGCAAGCGGAGCGGATACGCCCAAGCATCACGAACCGACACCGAAAATTGAAGAACCTGCCGCAGCGCCACAGCCGGATGAATCTCCCGATTGGCTGCGCCAAATGGCAATGGATGCGGAAAAGGCCGAGGCCCCAAAGCCACAGGAGGATTCCGAGTTCCCGGCCGATGCGCCAGATTGGCTGCGCAATCTGGGCAGCCCGATCGAAGTGAATCCTGATTCGGGTTTGAATCCTTTCAGTTTGACAGAACAGGCCCCGGCGGAGTCTGAAGC
>DAOQBX010000058.1:0-7735 GCA_035340155.1 Anaerolineales bacterium
CGTCCGCGAAGCGGAAATCGATCTCATGCTGGCCGAGCGCCACTTCGTGATGTCCCACTTCCACATCGAGCCCCATCTGGTCGAGTGCATCCATCAACGCGGTGCGGACGACCACGGCCTCATCGAAGGATGAGAAATCAAAATATCCGCCCGTATCATGCGGCACGGGGTGAACGCCGTTGCTTCCGTCATTTCCTTTGAAGAGGAAGAACTCCGGCTCGGGGCCGATGTTGTATTTCCAGTTCTTGTCGGCGATCTTTTTGAGGATGCGCTTCAGCGCTCCGCGCGGGTCGCCATCGAACGGTTCACCGCCAGGGGTATAAATGTCGCAGAACACGCGCGCCCGGCGGGAATCTGGCGAAGACCACGGCAGCACCACATAGGTCTCAGGGTCGACCTTCAGACGCATGTCACTTTCCTGAATGCGCGCAAAGCCTTCCACCGAGGAGCCGTCGAACCAGGCGCCATCCTCCAGCACACCGTCGAGGTGGCGGATGGGCATATCCACACTTTTGACGGCCCCCATGACGTCTGTGAATTGGAGCGAAAGGAACTTGACGTTATCTTCCTTCACTCGCTTGAGCAGATCTTTTGAATCCATAATGAATTTCTCCTTTTTCTCATGCTGATGAGAGAGATGATTTGACCTAACCTGCCCCGATTATACGCCTTCCGCCGCTTCTTTCTGGACCTTGGGCCTGCTGCGGCTATTGATGAATACCACTGCGCCGATAATGATCGCCGTTGCGATCCAAATGCGCGGCTCAAGCGGCTCGTTTGCAAAGAAGAAGCCAAGGATGACCGCCACCACCGGGTTGACATAGGCATAAGTGGCCACCAGCGAGATGGGCGCATTTTGCAGCAGCCAGGTGTAGGAACCGAATCCGATGATCGAACCGATGGTAATGAGATAGGCCAACCCGACCAGGGAACGGGACGAGACCATGGCAGGACTCCAGCCGTTCAGTTCGCCGGTGAGCAGGGAGACCACCAGCAAGCCGATGCTGCCCATCAGCATTTGGGTGCCGGTGTTCATGAGCGAAGACTTGTGCAGTTCCACCGATTTGCTGACAGTGGAGCCAAGCGCCCACAGGAAACAGGCAGAAAGCAGTGCGATCACCCCAAAAGTGTTGAGGTGCGTGCCGCTGCCCGAAAGTTCGGCCGGGCCGACGAGGATGAAGATTCCCGTGAACCCGATCAGGATACCGACGATGGCGCGCCAGGTCGGTTTAACTCCGCCCGGGCGCAGTGCCTCGAGCATGACGAGGAACATCGGGGAGGAAGCGATCACGAGCGCCGCCACACCTGAAGGGATGCTCTGCTCCGCCCAAGAGACCAGCCCGTTGCCGCCGAGCAGCAGCAAATTCCCGACAATGGCCGCCGAGATCCACTGACGACGGGTGGGCATTTCAAACCCCGCTGCCCGCTGCCAGATGACGAGGATCAGGCCCGAGATAAGAAAGCGCACCGCCGCATGAAAGAACGGTGGGATGGTCTCAATGGCAACTTTGATCCCGAGATAGGTCGAACCCCAAACGATATACAGAGCGATTAATGCGATCCAGATTCTTGATTTCATTCTTTTCCTTTTGGTTTTTGGTTGAACAATAAGCCTGAATTGGTCTTCAGGATTCCGACATTGAAATTTCCCGGGCCAGGATCGCCTTCTTGCGAGCCGAACCGTACAGGTAATTTCCAAACTCGCCGCTCTTGCGGATGACGCGATGGCAGGGAATGAGGTAGACGATAGGGTTGTCTCCCACGGCGCTTCCCACGGCTCGCACCGCGCGCGGATTTCCGATCTGTGCGGCGATATGTTCGTAGGTGGTCAAAGCGCCGGAGGGGATGTTAAGTAGCGCCTCCCAGACCTTGATCTGGAAATTGGTTCCGCGTAGGTGAAGTTTGAGAGCGGAATCAGGCTTGGGGTCCAGAAAGATGCGATTGACCAGTGGGGCAGTGGCCCGGTAGTCTTCGATCATCTCTGCCTGCTGCCAATGTGCAACGAGGTTGTCCACCGATCTGCCTTCGCTGCCATCCACAAAGCCGAGGTGACAAATGCCGCGCTCGGTGGTGGCGATCAGACATTTCCCGAACGGGGTGGGGTGCAAGCCATAGCGGATCGTAAGGCCCGCACCCTGGGACTTGTATTCACCCGGCGTGACCGCCTCTGTGGTGACAAAAAGATCGTGCAGACGACCAAGGCTGGAAAGGCCGACCTGGTGCGTGGTCTCTAGTAAATTCTCGGAGCGGTTGAGCAGTTCCTTGGCGTGCTCACGGGTTAGAAATTGCATGAAGCGTTTGGGACTGATGCCCGCCCAGCGCGTGAACAACCGCTGGAAGTGGTATTCGCTCAGGCCGACCGCTGAAGCGATCTCCTCCAGGTCTGGCTGGCGCTGCACATTGGTTTCGATGTATTGGATGGCTTGTTCGATCAAACGATAATGTTGTTGGGGGTCGAGTTGAGGGTCCATATCTATCTCCTTATCTTGATGGAGATTGTATGAGGGGGATGAAACTTTGACGACCCGTTTCTTGCTCATTTTGTCCTTTGAGTTGAGCGTGCTATACATAAAAAAGACGGAATGTTTGGGAACATTCCGTCGTAGTGATCGTACCCCGCACATGCCGTGTACCGCTGGGTTTTGAACCTGCTTTCGCAGGTGGATCCTGACCGGGAAACGCCGCCTTGGCTCAGGCCTATCGCGTTATTTCCGTTGAGATAAGGATCCTTTTATGGGGTGTTGGCTCAAAACGTGAGGGCGATATCACGCACACCGCAGGGTGTGATTCTTATACCATAATCCCATGGGCAAGGGTAGGTGAAAATTAAACGGACAGGTCTACAAAATTGTTGATTTTCAAACAGTTTTGTGCTAGTCTATTTTGGTAGCGTTTGCTATGATTCCTTTTAATGTCAATGAGAAAACGGAGGTAACAATGAATCTGGTTCAAGGTGTGGATGTCAGTGTTTGGGAACCGAAAGTCGATTGGCAGGTCTTGCGTACGCAGGGATTTAAGTTCGCCCTGATCCGCGCCACGTCCGGCGTTGGATATGTCGACCCCAAGTTCAAGACCCATTGGGAGGGCGCACGCAAGGAAGGCCTCTTGCGCGGCGCTTATCACTATTTGATCGCCGGGCAGGACCCGAAGCAGCAGGCCGACCTGTTCATTTCCACCATCAGTTCAGACCGGGGCGAGTTGCCGCCGATCATTGACCTGGAGGACAAGTACAACGAGAATGCCTCCAATTCCAAGATCATCGATACCTGCAAGGCCGTGCTCGACCGGGTGGAGATGGCCTTTGGCCTCAAACCGATGATCTACTCCCGTACTCAATACCTGAACGTACATGTTTCGCGCAACGGCAAGGCCCCATCCTGGGCGGCGGATTATCCGCTCTGGCTGGCGCAGTATCCCTATGTGTTCGACCCCAAGATGCACCCCAACAAGAACATGCCCACCCAGGCCGTCGGCTGGCAGGATTGGAAGATCTGGCAATACTCTGAGAGCACGCTGGTCAACGGCGTGACCAACGAGAACGGTCAGCCCACCGAATGTGACCTGAACTGGTTCCGCGGTACCGAACAGGAACTCTACGCCTTTGCCAATGTCAAACCCAAGGAACCGGTGAGTTACACCGTCAAGAACGGCGACACCTTCAGGTCCATTGCTGAAGCGTATAAGATCACCGTGGATGAACTGCTCGCGGCGAATCCGCAACTGCTGGCGGAGGGCACAAAACTTTCCATCCCGGTGCCGACCATTTCGAAGCCGGTTGTCATCGATAACTCCACCACCAGCAACGCCACTTCGTCAACGCGCAAGCATATCGTCAAACAGGGCGACAACATTTCCTCCATTGCCACCAAGTACGGTGTGACCGTGGATGCCATCAAGGCCATCAACCCGAATCTGACCGACCCGAACTTGATCTTCGTCGGGCAGGTGATCGTCATTCCGTAACGGAACCTTAAACGAACATCCCCGCCGCGCTTCGTGCCGACGGGGATGTTTTGATTCTGTGTTCTGACGATTTTTACTACGGGTAGATTCTCTTGATGGTGCGCGGGAAGGGAATGGCCTCGCGGATGTGCTCGGTGCCGCACAACCAGGTGACCACGCGCTCGGTGCCCATGCCGAACCCGGAGTGCGGGACAGAACCGTATTTGCGCAGTTCCAGGTACCACTTGAACGCATCTTCAGGCAGGCCTTCTTTTTGGATGCGGGCGAGGAGTTTATCCGGGTCGCTCATGCGCTCGGAGCCGCCGCAGATCTCGCCGTAGCCTTCGGGAGCCAGCAGGTCCACCGACTTGCAGACTTCGGGGCGGCCGGGCCAGGGTTCCATGTAAAAGGCCTTGACCGCGGACGGATAGCCATAGACGAAGACGGGGCGGTCGTACAACTTGGTGATCTCGGTCTCGTGCGGAGCGCCGAAGTCCATGCCCCATTCGAACTTGAGCAGTTCCTTCTTTTCGGGGTCGGTCTCTTTTTCGTAGAGGTCGATCAGGTATTTGGCCGCATCGTCATAGGACATGCGCGGGAACGGGCCGACGACGTTCTGCAGTTTGGTCAGGTCGCGCCCAAGGAACTTCAACTCGGCGGCGCAGTCTGTCAGCACGGATTGGGCGATATAGGTGATGAGACCTTCCTCGATGTCCATCAACTGGTCGAGGTCGCAGAAAGCGATCTCGGGTTCGAGCATCCAGAACTCGGTCAGGTGACGACGCGTTTTGGACTTCTCGGCGCGGAAGGTGGGACCGTAGCAATAGACCTTTCCAAAGGCGAAAATATTCGCCTCGTTATACAGTTGACCGGTCTGCGCCAAATAGGCGAAGCCTTCATCGAAGTAGGGCGTCTCGAAGAGGGTGGTGGTGCCTTCAGCGGCGGCAGGGGTGAGGATGGGGGTATCGAGATTGAAGAAGCCCTGACCATCCAGGTACTCGCGCACGGCTTTCATGACACGCACGCGCACGCGCAAGATCGCCCACTGACTCTGCATGCGGATCCACAAGTGACGGTTGTCGAGCGCGAAATCCACGCCGTGGTCTTTGAGGCCCATCGGATAATCGAGCCCGGCCGACTGGACGACCTGCAGGTCCTTGATGCCGACCTCGAACCCACCGGGGATGCCGGGCGCGCGCTTATCCTCGCGGACAGAGCCGGTGATGACCACCGACGATTCCTGCGGCAGGTGAGAGATGGTCTCGAACAGTTCGGGCGACAGGTCGCCTTTGAAGGCCACGCATTGAATGAAGCCCGAGCC
The DNA here is from genome assembly GCA_035340155.1 of Anaerolineales bacterium. Taxonomy (GTDB): domain Bacteria; phylum Chloroflexota; class Anaerolineae; order Anaerolineales; family Villigracilaceae; genus Villigracilis. The sequence goes on from DAOQBX010000058.1 coordinate 5,264, forward strand.
ATCGCGCACGAGCAAAAAGACCAGTTTGCCCTTGTCTGTGCGGTTATAGACCCAGCCTTTGAGGATGACATCCTGCCCGATGTAATTTGAAATTTTTGAAACGCTGACGTGTTCGGTCATGTAGGGGGTTCCTCTGAATAAATGATTTTGGTAATTATATTACAGGTTGATGGTCATTCCGACAAAGACCTTACCGATTCTATAAAGGGTCAGATGATAGTCTCTTTTATACAACATCCACAATAAAGCAGTTATTCATCCTTCTGCATTTATCATTGCCCTTCTGGTGTGCGAGCACAACGAAAGCCGATGAAGAGGTTAGAGATTATTGGGTTGTTCCAGCTGCGACTGGCAGAGCGTACGGAGTCAAAGCTGTCCACCCACGAACCGCCGCGTATCACCCGATCAGCGGATGAATTCATATCTTCTCGACCATCGTTGGAGTCATTTGGGTAAGCCATATACAAACTGCTTGTCCATTCCGAGACATTGCCTGCCATATCAAATACCCCATACCTATTTGCTGAAAAACTTCCTACAGCAGTGACATCATTTGGACAACCAATACCGCCAGAAAAATTAGCTCCATTTGACTTACCTTTTGTACATACCGGTACCTCATCTCCCCATGGATAGAGCTTATATTCTAGTCCCCCACGTGCTGCCTTTTCCCATTCTGCCTCGGTGGGCAGACGTCCGCCTACCCATTCACAATAAGTCTTAGCTCCATACCAATTAACATTAATTACTGGTGATGAATCTAAATCTTTATAATACTCATAGGAAAATATGCCTTCAGCACAGACACCAGCTCGCACACACTCAGCATACTGACGATTAGTGACTTCGTATTTCCCGATTTCATAGGTATTAACATAAACTCGGTGTTGAGGATATTCATTGGGAAAATTGCACTCTGAGCATGTTTTCAAAGATTCTATTACTTGTTTATCTGAACTGCCCATTAGAAATTCGCCAGCAGGAATAGTAACCCAATAGTCCTTCATGTCAACCGGAATAAAAAAATACTGATTGAATTTTCCATTTACCGCCAAGACAACCGAACAAAACAACACAACAATGCTAATGCACACAAAAATAGCTCCACGTAATCGTTCACGCTTTTTCACCTTTTGGCTTGTATTTACAAACTCACATTCCAGCGGGCTGAGCGAGTCGCCATGGTCCTTCACCCAGCCCTGCAATTGCTTCAACCTTGCGCCGCGGTATAACTCGCTGGCTTCTTTACCCCTTCGGTCCCATTCTCTTGCACTTTTTTGCATGTGACGATACAAGTTCAGGCTCTCGCGATTTTCATCCAGCCATTTGCTCAAGGTTACCCATTCACGAATCAAGGCTTCGTGCGCCACTTCTGCGCTATCTTCCTCGGTGGTGACTAAACGTGCATCGGTTAAAGTCTTTAGCACCTTTGTTACAGCATCTTGTTCTTTGTTTTGCACCAGATTTTCCAACTTGACTCGGCGGCGAGTATCCTGCGCGTTTTCGCCCAGTTCGGTTAGATCCAAAAATATCCTACGTGCAATGGTTTGTTCGGCAGAGGTTAGGTGGGCATATACGCTTTCAGCAGTTTGGGTGATGGCTTTCTTCACACCGCCCGCTTCGTGATAGCCCTGCAAGGTCAGTGTGCATCCCTGCCTGCGTTTCCATGTTTCCAGCAGGGCATGAGAAAGCAATGGCAACGCGCCGGGTTCAGAACCGATGTCTTGCAGGATCAAATCCGCCAAGCCGGGTTGAAAGTCCCAGCCGTTGGTTTCGGCAGGCTTGAGAATGGCTTCGCGTAACTCATCTTGAGTCATCGCGCCGAGGTTGGCTTGGTGTTTTTCCAACGTCAAGCGCAAGCCTTCGTATTCGAAGCAATGATGATAAAAGTCCGCGCGTAAGGTGATGACCACCCGTGCAGCGCCGTCTGCTTCTGCGAGGGATAACAAGTTCTCGATGAATGCCTTGCGTTCTTCTGGCTCTTTGCAGAGGGTGAAGGTCTCTTCGAATTGATCGATCAGCAATAATAATTTCTTTTCCCCCAAAGCCTTTTTTACATACAACCTCAAACTGCGGGGTTCTTTGGACATATCGTCCATCAATGTGGATGTCGCCGTGACCGATTCCGAATCGCGCGTCAGACTCGCCGCGAGGCTTTCCAACGGATGAGCCGTGGGTGTGATGATGTGGATCGCTCCGCGCTCGTTCTCCCGCTTCCATGCAGGGATCAATCCCGCCCGTGCCACAGACGATTTTCCGCTGCCCGATGCGCCCACAATGGCAAGGAAGGGTTCGTTTTTAACACGCGATAACAGTTCACCGGTCAATGCCTCGCGCCCATAGAACAAGTCCGCATCCTGGGTATCGAAGTAGCGCAAGCCCATATAGGGCGACTCGCCCGTGACGGGTTCTTGAGTAGTGTTTTCAGGTTTTAAAATGCCAAGCGCTTCTGCTGTCAGTTCAACTTTATTC
>DAOQBX010000059.1:0-7722 GCA_035340155.1 Anaerolineales bacterium
TGCTGCCTCGGATGTGTTCCTCGGCAATGCCCTTGGATTTGAAGACGGGGTAGCCCGAGGCGCGCGCCGCGCCAAGGTGGCTGAGGTAGATGAAGCGGTCCACACCTGCATCAGCAGCAGCCTCGACCAGGTTCTGTGTGCCTTGAATATCGGTGGCGAGCAGATTCCCGCGCGCGCCTTGATTCTCCGCGCTGGCCAGGTGAATGACCGTCTCCACATCGCGCATGGCTGCGCGCAGGCCGCGCGTATCGGAAAGGGAGACCACGGCTACTTCAATGGGTACACCCTTGGGCAGGCGTGGGGTGCGCGGCGATGGGCGGATGAGCGCGCGCAACGGATATCCGATGGTGGATAATTGACGTACCAAGGTGCGCCCGATAAACCCGGTGGCGCCGGTGACGAGAATCATGAGGAAGATTATAGCAGAGGGGTGAAGGGGGAACGTTGAGAGTACTTTCGACGACGCAGGTTCCCTATAAAAAAACCTTACGTATCGTGAGGTTTGTGGGTGCTAAGGGACACGCAACGTCCCTGTAAGGGGAACCCCAACCTATAAAAAAACCTCACGTATTGTGAGGTTTGTGGGCGCTAAGGGACTCGAACCCCTGACCTTCTCGGTGTAAGCGAGACGCTCTAACCAACTGAGCTAAGCGCCCGAAGAATTCGCATTATAGCATGTGTCTCTTGATTTCGGGACAGGCATTAACGGAGGTTGGCGTTTCATTGAATTTGGAATTCATATTTTCTGCCTGCGTTATAATGGATTTAACTAAAACAGGAGAGACCTTTCATGACTGATCCGAAACCACTCAATTGGACATCCGAACCGGGAATTGGCTATTCCGTGATTCGCCGCGGTGATGGCGGCATGACGCTGACCTTTACCGACTTATCCGAAGCGACCATGGCCCACTGGCATCAGTTCGCGCTCGACCATCTGCTAGGCGCGGATCGCCGCACCCGCAACCTGTATGATCTGCGTTCTGTGAAGGATATTCCTGAGAAGGCAGTCCGCCTGGCCGTCGAGGCCAACAGTGACCCCTCTGCCCGTAATATCCGTGTGGCGGTGGTGGTTGCCAGCCAAAGCGTGGCCGATGGCATCCGCAAGGTGGCGGCGCTGGCCGAAACCGAGTCCGCTTCGGCGATGAAGATCTTCACGGATATTAACGAAGCCGAAGCCTGGCTGGCGCGTCCGCTGGACCAGATCGCGTAAGCCGGCATCATTGCAGGCTTACGCCCCGAAGCGATCTAAAAACGATGTGTAGATTGCTTTGCCATTGCGCGGCTTGCAGTGATGGCTTGTCTCTATGAGATCAAACACCCTTCAGATCGGGAGTTTTACATTCGAATGGGGTTCCCGCACGTATGTGATGGGGATCTTGAATGTGACCCCCGATTCATTTTCGGGGGACGGCATCATCGCCAAAGGAGATGTGACCCGGTCGGCGGTGAAACAGGCGGAGGAGTTCCTCGCCAGTGGCGCAGATATTCTGGATGTGGGCGGAGAGTCCACGCGGCCGGGTTCGGAACCGGTCAATGCCGGAGATGAGATGGAACGTGTCATTCCGGTCATTGAGGCTCTGCATCAGAATTTTCCACAAGCGATCATTTCAGTCGATACCTATAAGGCGCAGGTGGCGGAAGCGGCGCTGCATGCAGGCGCGCACATCATCAACGATGTGTGGGGTTTTCGTGCCGATGCGAACATTGCTGCGGTGGCGGCGATGTATAAAACGCCCGTGATGCTGATGCACAACCGCAGCAACCCCGCCAGTGTGGAAGTCCGCGAGAGATTGGGCGGGACGTACCTTGGTGCGGAATACACTGACCTGATCGAAGATGTCCGCCGTGAATTGCTGGCCAGCGTGGAGATCGCAGTAAAGGCCGGGGTGGAGGAAAGGCTGATTATTCTGGATCCCGGTATCGGCTTTGGAAAGAAGCGTGAACATAACCTGGAGTTAATTAACCGGCTGGGTGAGATCCGTTCGATGGGATATCCGGTCCTGTTAGGCACATCCCGAAAATCGTTCATCGGTTTTACATTGGACCTGCCGCCCGACCAGAGAGTGGAGGGCACAGCGGCGACGGTGGCGGTGGGCATCGCGCGCGGCGCGGATATCATCCGTGTGCATGATGTGAAGGAAATGGTGCGGGTGGCAAGGATGACGGATGCGATCGTGAGGGCGAAATGAATTCAAGTTATAGCAAGGAACTTTTACGCAGCGGTATTGCGGATGCCAAATCTGGCAGCAAAGATTCTGCGCGTCGCTATCTCGATCGCGCCATCTACATGGCTGACTCACATGATGTAATGGCCGAAGCCTGGTTCTGGATGGGCGAGGTCACCGATGACCCGGTGGAGAAACGCAAAGCGCTTGAAAATTGCCTGTCGCATGACCTGCATCATGCGCGTGCGCGTCGGGCATTGGCCATCCTTGATGGCAAACTCAAAGCCGGGGATGTGATCGACCCGGATCATCTGCCCGCCGCGCCCGAAGGATTGCGCGAATCATCTGCAGACCGATTCATGTGTCCCAAGTGCGGCGGCCGAATGTCCTTTGCGCCCGATGGGCAGTCGCTGGTATGTGATTATTGTACACGTCAGAATCCGATGACGGCGGGAAATGGCAGCGGCGATGAGAAGGATTTCATCGTGGCCATGGCCACCCTGAAGGGACACGGCAAACCGTTACAGGAACAGGTATTCCATTGCAATGGCTGCGGCGCGGAGTTCATCCTGCCGCCCAAACAGATCTCGGCCACCTGCGCCTATTGTGACTCGCCGCATGTGGTCAGCCTGGAAAAATCCAAAGACCTGCTTGCGCCCAACTCCATTCTGCCGCATGCCTTCGATCAAAAACACGCCACGCGCCTGCTGGTCAACTGGGTGAAGGAGCAGGGCATCCAGCCGGAGAAAAAAGTGGACCTGCCACGCGGGCTCTACCTGCCGATGTGGACCTTCGATATTGGCGGCGAGATCGACTACACAGGCGAAGTAGTGGAATACGAGGAATCGAGTTTCTCCCGCCAGCGCGAACGCAAAGTGGTGCGGATCAACGACAAATATCCGGTGATGGTGAATGACCTGCCGCTTCCCGCTTCCCGAAAACTGTCTGCTGTTTTCCTGAAACTGATTCCCACCTTTGACCTTCACGCTCTCAAGCCGTACGATCCACGTTATCTTGCCAGCTGGCTGGCGGAAGTGTATGACGTTCCCATGGCAGATGCTTCGCTTGATGCGCGCAGCCTGGCCTTCAAACAGATCAAAGAGAAATTACCACACCTGCTGACCGGCGTCACGCTCGTGCGCACCTCCTCGGCCGGGATGATGGTCGAGTCGTTCAAACTCGTGTTACTGCCGGTCTGGATGATCGAATTCCCCTTCGGAGGACGCGAGCATCTCATCCTCATCAATGGACAGACCGGCGTGGTCGCCACCGACCTGCCACAAAAAGAGGAGGAAGAGGAGTCGGGCAGTCTGTTGAGTTTTCTGGCGGATTTGCTGGGGGAATGAGAATGACGAATGGAAATGGTGATTGACAGATAGTACATAAGCCGGTAACTTCTCGCATACTTCTTTTATTCTTTCCTCTTTTATCGTTCCTCCCTTATACTTTCCACCATGCCCTCCATCTTACCCGTCCTTCGCTCGCGGCGCGAACGCAGACTCGAAAAGCAAAAGCGAAGCGAGAACCATACGCGCAGTGTCATCCTGAGCGGTGGGATCCTCCTCTCGGGGCTCGTTGGCGTCCTCATCATTCTCAGCGCATTCGCCTACGCCGATGTGACCCGTGACCTGCCCTCCACCGAGATCCTTCCGCGCCTGCTCAACCCGCCGGATGGGCTCCTGTTACAACCGACGCGCGTCTATGATCGCACGGGTTTGCACATGCTCGCCACTTTCGCGCCGAACGAATCCCCGCGCCGTTATATTCCCATCAGCGTACAGAACGCGCAGCATATTCCCGAAGAATTAGTTGACGCCACCATTGCCGCCGCCGACCCGCGATTCGAAAATCATTCCGGCTACTCGCTTGAAGGGTTGAACAACTTTGACCTTCACCCCACCATTGCGCAAAAACTTATTGATGATCTTGTGCTCTACAACGAGATTCCAACTTTCACACGTGCCATTCGCGAGCGCCTGCTTGCCGCACAGATCACGGCGCATTATGGGCGCACGCAGGTCATGGAGTGGTACCTCAACAGCGCCGACTTTGGTAACCACGCCTACGGGGTTGACGCCGCTGCGCAACTTTATTATGACAGGCCCGTCGATGAATTGACCCTCGCTGAGTCCGCCATCCTCGCCGCAGTCAGCCAGACACCCGCCCTCAATCCGCTCGATGCGCCGCAGGTGGCGATCCAGCGTGGGCGTGAGTTGCTATATGTGATGAACGATCTCGGACTGGTCTCTCCTGAAGATGCCGCTCAAGCGCTGGCAGAGACTCCCGCCTTTCGATCAGCGCCTCCCACCCCGCCGGAAGTGGCGCCTGCTTTCTTGAACCTTCTCCTCGCCCAGATCGATTCGCAGATCCCGCGCGAACGGGTCGAGCGCGGCGGGATGGTCGTCATTTCCACATTGGATTATGACTTGCAAAAGAATGCCGCCTGCGTAACAGAGGTCTATGCCGCGCGGCTGGCAGGCTTACCCGAACCCGCCGAAGCCTGTGATACAGCGCGGTTGCTGCCATCCCTGCCGCCTGCGGCCACGTTCGCCGCTTCGTCTGCCAGCGCGGTCATCCTCGATCCTCGCACGGGGCAGGTATTGGCAATGGTGGGTGAGACTATTCAAGGTTTGGAAACACCCCTGGTCGGTACACACAAGCCCGGGTCCGGGATGGATGCGTTTGTCTATCTGACGGGATTCACTCGTGGGTTGAGTCCAGCCACATTGACATGGGATGTTCCATCCGCTGAAAACATCCAAAACTTTGACGGCAAATATCACGGCGCGATGCGTTTGCGGATCGCATTGGCAAATGATTACCAGACGCCGGTGGAAAATTTGAAGATACAAATGGGAATTGAGAACGTGAAGAAGATCGCGTCATCGTTTGGTTTAAACATCAATAACGAAGTAACCCTGCTCGACGCTGCCAGCGCATACGGGGTATTTGGTGTGCAGGGCGTGAAGTTTGGTCAATACGTGAACGATGACTTTACGCCGGTGACGATGCTGCGCGTGGAGGGGGTGGATCATGGTGTGATGTTCGATTGGTCTGTGTCTCAGGCGCAGACGGTGGTGACCCCGGCAATGGCGTACTTGATGACGCATGTGTTAAGCGATGAGCCTGCTCGTTGGGATACGTGGGGCAGGCAGAACGCGTTGGAGATCGGCAGGCCTGCGGGTGTAAAGCCGGGACAAACCGCTGATGAGAAAGATGCGTGGGTGATCGGGTTTACGCCGTATGTTTCGGTCGCAACATGGACGGGTGTGCGCGGAGAGAATGATTCTGTCACGCCGCGTTTTCCGGCCGTGTTGTGGAATGTGTTGATGCAAACCGCTTCTGCAAATCAACCCGCCGATGGCTGGTCTGCGCCGCAGGGCATTACGCCCATAACCGTCTGTGACCCAAGCGGCATGTTGCCTACGCGGGAGTGCCCAAATTTGGTCACCGAAGTCTTTCTGAATGGAAGTGAACCTACGCAAGCGGATAATCTATTTCGTGAATTCGCCATCAACCGTGAGACGGGGTTGTTAGCCACCGTGTTCACTCCGCCCGAATTGATCGATACCCGCGTATATATGCTTGTCCCCGAAGATGCACGGGCGTGGGCTGAAAGTGCAGGCGTGGAAATCCCACCGGATTCGTACGATGCGATCCAGGCGCCACCGATCAAGCCGTTCGCCAACATCACCTCGCCGCAACTGTTCGCGGATGTGAAAGGGAGCGTGCTCATTATGGGCACCGCCTCGGGTGATGATTTTATGTATTATCGGGTGCAGGTCGGGAGAGGTTTGAATCCGCAGGAGTGGATCCAGTTGGGTGAGGATGCTTTCGCGCCGGTGGATGGCGGTTTGCTGGCAGAATGGGATACCACTGGCCTGAGCGGTTTGTATGCCGTGCAATTGGTTGTGGTGCGAGCCGATCAAAGGGTGGATACGGCTGTGATCCAGGTGACGATTGGGGAGTAGGTGGGCGTGTTGTGAGACACAAAATTGTAGAATGATATTTTCTCTTGAAAAAAAGAGACGATTGGTAAAATAAAAACCAATCGTCTCTTTTCTGTTTACTGATTACTATTAAAACGACCTACCGTGCCAGCACTTTCACCATGTGATAGTACTCCATGTTGACCTTGCGCTTGTTGGTGATCACATCTTCCAGCGGGATGAAGTCGATACCTTTTCCTTTGAGTCCGGTCATCACACCGTGAGTACCTTCCACCAGCGCTTCCACGGCCTTGACTCCCATACGGGAGGCCAGCAATCTGTCATAAGCAGTGGGGGAACCGCCGCGCTGAATGTGGCCGAGAATGGTCATACGAGTCTTGAACCCGACATCCATATCGTCAATGGTTTGAGCCAGGTCGGTGGTGCGCAGGCCGGAGCCTTCAGCGTTGATGATGATGGCGTGAGTCTTGCCGCGCTTGTAAGCGTCTTCAACGGCAGCGGCAACATCCTCCACCGTGGCGGGGTATTCGGGGATCAGCACGATCTCCGCACCGCAGATGATACCCGCCATTACGGCAAGGTACCCGCTGTTGCGCCCCATGGTCTCGATCAGGAACGCGCGCTGGTGCGAGGAGGCTGTATCGCGCAGTTTATCCACCGCATCCATGATCGTGTTCATGGCGGTGTCGGTGCCGATTGCAATGTTCGTTCCCCAGATATCGTTGTCGATGCTGCCGGGAATGCCGATCACTTTTACACCCTGTTTTGAGAGCGCATTGGCGCCGTTCATCGAGCCTTCGCCGCCGATCACGATCAGCGCGTCGATGCCGGCTTCATTCATCTTGCGGATCGCTTCGCGCTGCCCGCCTGATTCGACAAAGCGTTTACTGCGGCTGGTCAGCAGTACGGTCCCACCGCGCTGCAAAATGCCACCTACATCGCGGGCGCCCAGTGGGCGGAAATCCCCGTTGACGAGTCCTTCGTAACCATGCATCACGCCGATCACATTCATATTGTTTGCCAGCGAAGTGCGCACCACAGCGCGGATCGCGGCATTCATGCCGGGCGCATCTCCGCCCGAAGTTAATACCCCTATTGTAAATTTATCTGCCATCTTGATATTCTTTCTTGATTTGGAAATTGTCGAAATCACGCGCCACGACCGTGTTCGGAAAAACGGAGTGCGCTTCTGCAAGTACGTCCCTGCCACGGTAACGGCGCGAAATATGCGTAAGGATCAACTTCTTAACCCCTGCCTTCAGGGCGAGTTCTGCGCCCATGCGCGCAGTGAGATGGGAAAACTGACCTGCCATCTCGGCCTCTTCGTCCATGTAGGTGGACTCGATCACCAAGCCGTCCGCATCTCTGCAGGCTTCGAGCAGGTTATCGGTGCGGCCGGTGTCGCCCACCACCACTAGTTTGCTGCCTGTTTGCCATTCACCCAGCACATCGTCTGGAGTGATGCGTTTTCCATCGGGCAGGGTGATCGCATTTCCAGCGACCAGTTCGCGGCGTTCCGGCCCGAACGGGACTCCCAGCGCATCTGCTTTTTCAGAGAGGAACGGACGCCGCGCCTTCTCCTCGAAAATATAGCCAAGGCTGTC
>DAOQBX010000060.1:0-7674 GCA_035340155.1 Anaerolineales bacterium
CGTTGGCGCTGAAACTGGTATTTTCGTCGCGCAAAAGGTGAGCGACGAGCGCTTCGAGCGCTTCGGGGTTCGAGATGCCGTAGGGATCGGCGACGCCTGCGTTGCGGAGGAAATCCTTGGCGAAGGTGACGTCGGTCTCTTCGATCTCGCCGCCGAGTTTGATATCCACACCGCGGCCCGCCATGTTGGTGGCGATGGTAGCAGCGCCGAAAGCGCCCGCGCCCGCGATGATCTGCGATTCTTCGGTGTGCTTGCGCGCATTCAAGACCTGATGGAGAACCCCGCCCTGAAAGATCTTCTTCAAGCGTTCTTTTGCGGATGCAGGCAGGCGCAGGATATCCAGCAGGGTGTTGAGGTTGGCGTCATCGTCGAGGCTGATGTTGGTCATGCCGTGCGGCTTGATGAAAGTGCGCAAAGCATCCGGCGTGAGTTTCTCTATGGATTCATTGAACGGCACGAGGTCCGCAATGAGGCGCCCGTCTTCTTCCAGATTATTCGCCCGCAGGTATTGGTCGCGCACGAGAGCGTACTGCATCAGGCGGCGCACCGGTTCCGCTTTGAGGCGGTTCGAGAGCCGGTCGGATGATTCGACCGAGGTGGTGCCCACCAACAACGGACGACCGAGCGCGTTGAAGCGCACGATCTCCGTCACAATGGCGCGCAGTTTCGCTTCGACCGTGCGATAGATGACGTCGGGATAATCCTTGCGTTTGTAGAACAGGGGCGCATTTTCACTGGCGCGCGAAAAGTAGGAGTAGGTGTAACCTTCCTCATCCTTGGCTTTGATCTCGGTCAGCGGCGCACCTTTGCCAATGGATTGATATTCAAGGTTCGGCGAAATGGGCGCGACCTCGAGTTTGTAGATCTTGTTGAACTCTTCGGCTTCGGTCAACGCGGTACCGGTCATGCCCGCCAGTTTTTGATACAGGCGGAAATAATTTTGCAGGGTGATGGTGGCATAGGTGACCGACTCCGGCTCGACCTTGACGCCTTCCTTGGCTTCCACAGCCTGGTGCAGGCCATCGCTCCAGCGGCGGCCCGGCATGAGGCGGCCGGTGAACTCATCCACAATGACGACCTTGCCCGCCTGCACGAGATAATCCTTGTTACGCTGAAAGAGGAATTGCGCGCGCAACGCCTGCTGAAGATAGCCCATCAGACGGGCCTGTTCGGGGCTGAGGTCTTCGGGGCGTTCGGGGTCGATCAACTGCAGGCCGAGGATCGACTCGACGCGGCTGACCCCGATCTCGGTCAGGTTGATGGAGCGGTTCTTTTCATCCATCTCGTAATCTTCGGGGCGCAACTGTTTGACCACCTGCGCCATGCGCCCATACCATTCCAGGTCGCCCGATGCGGGGCCGGAGATGATGAGTGGCGTACGCGCTTCGTCAATCAAGACGTTATCCACTTCATCGACGATGGCGAAGTAATGACCGCGCTGGACGCGCTGGTCGAGCCGCATGGCCATGTTATCGCGCAGGTAATCGAAACCGAACTCGGAGTTGGTACCAAAGGTGACATCCGCAGCATAGGCTTCCACCCGGTCCACCATGCGCAGGTATTCCTGGTCTTCGTGCGGCGACTCGCGGGTGAAATCCACCAGGAAGGCTTTCTTGCCGTTCTCGGTGGCGGCCGCCATTTGCAGCACGCCCACGCTCAAACCGAGCGCATGGTAGATGGGAGCCATCCAACGCGCATCGCGCCGCGCCAGGTAATCGTTGACGGTGATGAGATGGACGCCGCGCCCCAGCAGGGCATTGAGGTAGACCGGCATGGTCGCCACCAGGGTCTTGCCTTCGCCGGTGCGCATCTCAGAGATCGCGCCGCTGTGCAGCACCGCCCCGCCGATGATCTGCACATCGTAATGGCGCAGTCCGATGGTGCGCTTGGAGGCTTCTCGCACGGCGGCAAAGGCCTCGGGCATGATCTCGAAAAGCGCATCCTGCTGCGCCTTAGGCATTTCCGTTTCCTCAAAGCCTTCGGTGGCTCTGGCCACGCGGCCCATGAACTCGTCCGTTTTTGCGCGCAGTTCGGCGTCGCTCAAGGCCTCGAATTGCGCCTCAAGCGCGTTGACCTGGTTCACCAACTCGCGGTATTGTTCGACTGTCTTTTTTGTGGGGTCGCCACTGAATAATTTTACGAAGTTCTTAAGCATGAAATCCCTTTCAATGGAAAGGGAAAGTCCCTTCCAGGGAAGGGATTATAGCATGGTGAATATTGGAGGAGCGTTAGAGAAAGTAGCCCCTTAAAAAATACACGCCGGGACTTACACCGGCGTGCATCCCCATCCCCAATCCGCCCTGGCATTCCCCTCCGGATTGCCAAGGCGCCAGAAAGCGAATTAAGTCTCCAGCTTCATGTCGATGAACACCGGCGCAATGGACGGGTCGAAATGCGAGCCGGATTGTTTAAGAATGTAATCGAGCGCATCCACCTGCGGCCATGCGCCGCGATAAGGCCGCTCCGTGGTCAGGGCGTCGTACACATCGGCCAGGGCAAAGATGCGCGCCACAAGCGGAATGGCCTCCCCGGCCAGTCCGTCCGGGTACCCGGAGCCGTCCCATTTTTCGTGGTGCGAACGCAGGATGGCCAGCGCCGGACCGAGATACGCAATGGACTCCAGCAGTTCCATCGCCACGATCGGGTGCCGCTTCATCGTCTGCCACTCCTCTTCGGTCAATGGACCGGGCTTGAAGAGGATCTTGTCTGGCACCGCCACCTTGCCGATATCGTGCAGCAACGCACCATAGCGAATATGGACCAGTTCCTGTTCGGAGATGCCCAACCGGCGCGCGATCTGCAGCGTGATCTCGGCCACACGCTGGGTGTGGTCCTCCGTCTCACGGTCGCGCAGATACAGGATCCGCAGCCAGCCCCTGACCGTTTCCTCCATATCCAGGTTGGGGGTGGCAGAGACCACCCATTTTTTTGAAGTCGATAGGTTCAAGTCACAGTCCGAAGGGAGGGTCTATTCTTTCGACCTTGCATGCGGGTCGAGCGCCACGCCCAGTTTGCGGGCCAGGTCGGGCAGCGATTCAGCACGGATGGAAACCAGCAGGACCCGTTCCTCATCGCTCAGTTGAAAGGTTTCGCCCATGTATCCGTTTTGGAGGGCATGCGCCGGGTCTTGCAAAAGGAATTGGCAGAACTGGCGGTTGACCACCGCGGCGGCAAAGACACGGCTCAGCCCGTTGGTCTGTCGGACCGGCGCCTTGACCTGAAGGGTCGGTTGATGTGGATAGGGAAAAGAAGTGATCATGTTGAGTTCCTTGTGGTTGCATCCTGGCGGGCCAGCAGGACGAATACGCCGAGCGCGATCAAAACGTCACCGGCGCTGAAGGCCACCTGGTACGGGAACCAGGCCGGGGGGAGAAATCGATCCGCCAGCCATTCGAAGCGGGTGGCTTCCGGCGGCAGGAGAATATCCTTGAGGCCGAAGCGACTCCCGGGCGGGACATCCAGATCTGGATCCAAGCGACCGGCCGTGCGAGGGCTGATGGGCATAAAGCCGCGGTTCGCCGCCATGACCGTGAAGTTGAGCGCCGCCCCGGCAAACAGGATGCCCATCCCCGGCTGGGTCCGGTTAAGCCAGGCAAAGCCCAGGAGGATGAGTTGCGAGGCTGAAAGCAGGATGGCAGACCACGAGTCTGGGATCTGCCTGCGCAGGCCGGGAAGGTAGAGGATCGCGAATTGCGGCAGGAAGGCGATGAACACCAGCCAGAGAAAACGCAATTCGGGCAGTTGATATGGGCGGCCAAACGAACGCGCCCGCGCCATACCTGCCAGCAGGCCAGACAGAATGGCCGGCAGCAGCACCACTACCGAATATTCCCGCCGCCGTCTTCCGGAGCGCCGACGCCCAGCACCAGCATCACCAGGGAGACCATCAGGAAGAAGGCCTGAATGTGCCGGCGGTCGATCTTCGAAGCGGAGAGGGCAAGGAGGTTCAGTTGGTTTTTCATGATTTTTTTTTCCTTTCGATCTGAAGTCAGTGCCGCGAAGATATTCCCCGCCTAGCTTCAAATCAGGCTTCAAAGACCGGCCCTTAAACAAAAAAATCGACCCGGGTTGGGTCGATTTTTTGAGTTCTTTGCAATGAAGGGTTACTTCATCAAACGACGATAGAGTTCCTCGGTCTCTTTAGAGGGCGGCAGGTCGAACAACCGCTTCAGGGCTTCCTGGCAGGTCTGATAAACGCGGGTGATGGCAGCACGGTCTCCCATGCGGCCATGCGCCTGCATGGCAACGCGATAGGCGGCCTCAACACCGGGGTCAAAGTCCATGGCCTGCTGGCTGGCAACGACCGCTTCATTTGGCTGCCCCTGTTTGAGGTGGCATTCCGCCAGATTCACCAACGCATCCAAATACGCCTGCCGCAGACGTTCGCGGTCGGGCATGACCCAGTCTGCATAAATATCGTGGAGGTACGGACCCTGGGCTAGGTCCACAGCGCGGCGATATAGGTCGATCTTCCCGGCCAGGTCGGTTGCGGCCCGCGCCCGCGCCAGAAACGCTTCGAACGCTTCGACATCGTACTCATAATCCGCGCTGCGATTGAAGGAATAAAAATTATCGTTGAACTGGATCAGGTCCTGACCCACGGCGCGGCGCAGGCGGTACAGGTCGTTCTTGAAACGCAGCTTCATCTTTGAGGATTCGTACACTTCCGGCCACAACGCTTCACCGATCATTTCCTTCGTCAACGGGCGCGGCGAGCTGAGGAAATAGAAGAACAGGTCGCGCACCGATTGGGTCTGCCAATCGGAGAGGGTCAGCACACGGCCGTCCCTGCTTGCTTCGGCCCTGCCAAAGGCCTGGATCACGAGACGAGGCGTGGTCTTTGGCCCGAAACGCGCCTG
Organism: Anaerolineales bacterium; assembly: GCA_035340155.1. Taxonomy (GTDB): domain Bacteria; phylum Chloroflexota; class Anaerolineae; order Anaerolineales; family Villigracilaceae; genus Villigracilis. Next base: position 4,860 of record DAOQBX010000060.1, read on the forward strand.
CCTGCGCATCTGCCGCCGAACGGTCGGAATATTTTTTTCCATCCGCTCCACCTGCGCCAACAGGTCGCGCAGGGAACGGTCCCGCTTCCCATCGCGGATCCATCCGTTCAACCATTCGCGCGCCTGGTGGATCGCCACCAGCCCGGCATGCATCAGACCGCCGCGATTTGCGTTCACTTCCTGTAATTTGCCAACACAGCCTTCAGGGTCATTCATCTGTGACATGGCCGCCGCAAGCCAGACACGCGCCACCGCGGTCTCGACCACCCTGCCTTCGGCATAGAAGCGCTCTTCAGCCTTTGCAAAGACGCTCAGGGCCAGGTCCGGCTTTAACTCGAGCAAGAGAGATTTGCCCTCCGCCATATCCAGGAGGCCCAGTTCATAGGCCGAGCGGCTCGAGTGGATGGAATCCGTCACATCGCTGATGAAACGGCGCGATGTCTGCGCATCCTTTTGCAGGAAGGCAAGGTTGGCCCGGGCCAGCGCAAGCGAATGCACGAGAAAGCGGTCATCCATTTCCTGCAGCGCTTCGACCGCCACCGCGTAATTTTGGGAGGCGGATTCAAAATCCGCAAGTTCGGAATAAAGATCGCCGAGGCCGATGGAGATCAGCACTTCCAACCGCCTGGCGCGGCTGCGTTGGGCGCACAGCAGGCCTTCTTCGAAGCACATCCCGGCCTTTTCATAGTCGCCAAGGAATTGATGAAAGACGCCAAAGTTATTCAACAGGGTCGCCTGCCAAAACAGGTTGCCATCGGCCCGCCAGATCGACAGGGCTCCTTCATACGCCTTCCGCGCTTCCGGGAAATCGCCGATGGCGCGATAGGCCATGCCGGTCTCCATCAGCACGAACGGGATATTGGAAGTGGCCACCACACGAAAAATTTCCAATGCGCGTTCCAGGTTACCGACAGCCTGATTGGCCCTCCCCAGACGATGCAACGCCAGCCCTCGCAAACGCAGCGCATCGGCATGGAACAACTGCCAATCATCGCTGGCCTCGGTCAACGAGATGACCTCTTCAGCGTCCCGCAAGGATGCGTTGTAATCTCCAAGCAGCCGAAGCACCGAGGCACGCCGGACCAGGGAGAGGATCAGCCCCGAAGCATCACCATCCTTGCGTTGGATGCGCTCCGCCTGAGTCAACAGGTCCAGCCCTTCCTGTAGATTTCCCTTGGTATAAGCGATCGCCCCGCGGATCGAAAGCAATCCCGGCCGGGTGCGCAGCATGGAGGGCGGCACGTCGCTCAGCCACGATTCGACGGTCAAATGTGCGCGCTGCAACATGGCGGTACTGGCACGTTCGATCATCTCCGTCAGGGAGTGCGTGTCATTTATTTGGCGGCAGATATGATGCGCCTTTTCCCACTCTCCCATGGACTCATAGGCCTGTTGCAATCTCGATAGGATCGTCGGGATCTCATCCGGGCGTTCGTCTTTGAAGCGCTGTCGGATAAAATCCCGAAAGAGGTGGTGATAACGCAGCCAGCGTCCATCTTCACCCACGGGCAATGCAAACAGATTATTGTGGGCGATCTCGCGTATCCTTGCCTGCCAGTCCTGGGGCGCTTCATACAGGGACGATAATACAGCCTGGCAAAGAGCGGCATCGAACTCATCCAGATACGAGGTACGCAGGACGAATTCACGCAGTTCCGGGGTCTGGCGGTCCAGTACCTGCTGCCCCAGATAATCGAACAGATCGGGTCCGTCGGCGAACCCTGAGAGGGAGGTTTTGTTTGAAAGGTTCGCGCCTGAAAATTGCAGGCCGGTGATCCAGCCCTCCGTGAGGGCGATCAGGCGTGCCGCCTCTTCATCCGAAATATGCCTGCCGGTATTTTGGGCTACCAGGGCCTGAAGCTCATCCACCCGGAAGGCCAGATCAGAAAAGCTCAGGCCACTGACCTGTTCACGCGCAACCAGCGTGGGGATATCTGAAAGGTCGGATAGTTTACGGGAGGAGATCACCAGGTGGCAGTTGTCATCCACCAGTTGAACGAAGCGATTAATGAACGCGCTGATGGACGGCAGACCATCCAGCACATGAAAGTCATCCAGCACAAAAACAAAATGTTCACTGGTGTGTTCGTACAGTTCATTCACCACCGTAACGAGCAGGGCTTCCATTCCCTGCTCGAAAGATTTCATACCTTCCAAAACACTGCGCGACGGCCCGCCAAAATTTTCAAATCGTTCCGACAATGCGGCAATAAAGTATGCCGCGAAGCGTTGCGGCTCGCGGTCCAGTTCATCAAGCGACAGCCAACAGCAGGGCATATCACTTTCGCCAGCCATGTCGATCAACAGAGATGTCTTTCCATAACCGGCGGGAGCGGATATCAGCGTTAATTTTTTATCCAACGCTTCAAAGACAGCGTCCAATAACCGCTGGCGGGCAAGCAATTCCACGCGGCGGCGGGGCGGTATGATCTTTGTTTTACTTACGGGAACCAGAGCCATGATCGACGGGACCTATCCAACTCAGGAACGAACACTACTTTTATTTTATACTGCATTCTCCCTATATCGCATTGCAGGCTCATGCGCTCCCCGAATCTACGCGGTTAATTTTTTAAGCCGCGCATTGGGTGATAACCTGAACATGCGTGCTATAATGCCGTTCAGTCTTGTAGTTATCCAGATTGATGGTCATTTGGTCGAACCTTTAGACTGTGTGACCAAGCGACCCACTGACTACTCGACCACCCGACAAACAGACCATGTCCTTCGCCCACCTTCACGTTCACACTGAATATTCCATGCTCGACGGCTTCTCGAACATCAAGAAGCTGGTCAAACGCGTCAAAGAAATGAA